>NZ_JBFULT010000132.1:0-14308 GCF_054049755.1 Bradyrhizobium sp. P5_C11_2 | reverse complement strand
CGTTTCGGCGCGCTGACGCAGGATGTCTTCATCAAGGGCCTGATCGCGGGGTCTTCGCTGATGGCAGGCGCCTTCCTCGCAAAACGCTTCGTGCTGCGCCTGAAGGCGGATGTGTTCCGACTGGTGATGGATGCCATCATGGTGGCGGCGGGTCTCTCCATGCTATGGAATGCCACGCAATCCCCCTGACAACCGATTCACCTCCCATGGCCAAGAACACGCTTTCCTTCGTCTGCCAGAACTGCGGCGCGGCCTATAACCGCTGGCAGGGCAAGTGCGAGTCTTGCGGCGAGTGGAATACGCTCGCCGAGGAGGACACGACCGGCAGCGTTCCGGTGTCGATCCGCTCCAAGCGCAAGGGACGGACGTTTGCGCTGGAGAGCCTGTCGGGAAAAACCCAGGACGCACCGCGCCTGTCCTCCGGCATGACCGAGCTCGACCGCGTCACCGGCGGCGGCTTTGTCCGCGGCTCGGTGCTGCTCGTCGGCGGCGATCCCGGCATCGGCAAGTCGACGCTGCTGACGCAGGCGACCAGCCTGCTCGCGCGCGCCGGGCACCGCGTCGTCTACATTTCCGGCGAAGAGGCGGTCGCGCAGGTTCGGCTGCGCGCCGAACGGCTCGGCTTGTCGGATGCGCCGGTGCAGCTCGCGGCCGAGACGTCGGTGGAAGACATCGTCTCGACGCTGTCGGAAGGCGCGGTCCCCCGGCTGATCGTGATCGACTCGATCCAGACGATGTGGACCGACACGGTGGAATCCGCACCCGGCACGGTGACGCAGGTGCGCGCCTCGGCGCAGGCCCTGATCCGTTTCGCCAAGAAGACAGGTGCGGCCATCATCCTGGTCGGGCACGTCACCAAGGACGGCCAGATCGCAGGCCCCCGCGTGGTCGAGCACATGGTCGATGCCGTGCTGTCCTTCGAGGGCGAAGGCTCGCAGCAATTCCGCATCCTGCGCGCCGTCAAGAACCGTTTCGGACCCACCGACGAGATCGGCGTGTTCGAGATGACAGGCCTCGGCCTGCGCGAGGTCACCAACCCATCCGAGCTGTTCCTGTCCGAGCGCGATCTGGGCACGCCCGGTACCGCGGTGTTCGCAGGAATCGAGGGCACCCGGCCGGTCCTGGTCGAATTGCAGGCGCTGGTAGCCCCGACCTCGCTCGGCACCCCGCGCCGGGCCGTGGTCGGCTGGGACCCGAGCCGGTTGTCGATGGTGCTCGCAGTGCTGGAGGCCCATTGCGGGGTCAAGCTGTCCGGCCACGACGTCTATCTGAACGTCGCAGGCGGCCTGCGCATCCACGAACCCGCCGCCGATCTCGCCGCCGCGGCCGCGCTGGTGTCCTCGCTGGTTAATGCGCAGTTACCGACCGATGCGGTCTATTTCGGCGAGATATCGCTCTCCGGCGTGGTCCGCCCGGTGGCGCAGACCCCGGCCCGGCTGAAGGAAGCGGCAAAACTCGGCTTCCAGCGCGCCGTGCTGCCCGAATCGGCCCGGGGCGAAGCCGGCGGCGACGCCGGACTCTCGCTCAACGCGGTCAACAGCCTGACGACCCTGGTGGCGGAAATCGCCGCGCGTGGCTCCCGCAGGGGCGAATCGAGCGCACCGCCGGAGAAAAATGCCACACCAGCAAGATTCCGCCGTGGAGAGGGTTAGCCGGAGGTGACGTTCCCCGCCCCCGCCGCTATACAGCCGTCACAAAAGCAGTACGGGATTGCGTGGTTGCGGCCTTGCCGGGAGCGCCGTCTGCCCCTCAGTTAGGGCGGCGGCCAAACACCGATTCGCTGAGCACCTTTGAGAGTACGAGCGGACCAGACCAGCCGATGCCCATTACACTTCTCGACCTGATCCTGCTCGGTGTGATGCTGATCTCGGGCCTGCTCGCGATGGTCCGGGGCTTTATGCGCGAAATCCTGTCGATCGCGGCCTGGGGCGCGGCGGCGATCGTGACGCTATATTCGTTCTCCAAGCTGCTTCCGACCGCAAAAACCTACTTCAACAACGACACCGTCGCGAGCGTGGTCGTGGTCGCCGGCGTGTTCATCGGCACTCTGGTCGTGGTCTCCGTGATCACGGTCCGAATCTCCGACATGATCCTGGATTCGCGGATCGGCGCGCTGGACCGCACCCTCGGCTTCCTGTTCGGGCTGGCTCGCGGGCTTTTGATCGTCGTGGTCGCCTTCCTGTTCTTCACCTGGCTGGTGCCGGACAAGCAACGTCCGGACTGGGTCGCGGGGGCCAAATCCCGCGTGGTGCTCCAGGGAACCGGGGATTGGCTGATGTCCCTCTTGCCGGACGACCCCGAGAACACCATCTTGAAGAGATTCAAGAAAAACAAACCAGATGATGAGCAAGCTGATTCCGAGCAGCAGCCTTCGGGMAGTGGCGACGGATACAGCAAACCGGCTCGTGACAGCCTGAAAAAGCTGATCGAGAAACCTGCGGCGCGTTGATTTAGCCCTAGAGAGAGGCGCGGACGAGATGCGAAACCCTGACCAGGACGCCCAGCTTGATCTCGATCCAAAGGCCGGTTTAGGCCCGGCCGCGCTAGAGCTTCAGGACGACCTGGAGGGCGATACGCTGCGCGAGGAATGCGGCGTCTTCGGCGTCTACGGACACCCTGACGCGGCCGCCATCACCGCACTCGGCCTCCACGCCCTTCAGCACCGCGGCCAGGAAGCCGCCGGCATCGTCTCCTACGACGGTTCCCGCTTTCATTCCGAACGCCGCCTCGGCCTCGTCGGCGACACCTTCTCCCGCCGCGAGGTGATCGACCGCCTGCCCGGCAATATGGCGGTCGGCCATGTCCGCTATTCCACCACCGGCGCCACCATCCTGCGCAACGTGCAGCCGCTGTTCGCCGAGCTCAATGCCGGCGGCCTCGCGGTCGCCCACAACGGCAATCTCACCAACGGCCTGACGCTGCGCCGCGAGCTCGTGAAGAACGGCGCCATGATGCAGTCGACCACCGACACCGAGGTGATCCTGCACCTGGTCGCACGCTCGAGGCGCAGCCGCTTCATCGAGCGCTATGTCGACGCGCTGCGCGAGATCGAAGGCGCCTATGCGCTGGTCTCGCTGACCAACAAGAAGCTGGTCGGCGCGCGCGATCCGCGCGGCATCCGCCCGCTGGTGCTTGGCGACCTCGACGGCTGCCCGATCCTGACCTCGGAGACCTGCGCCCTCGACATCATCGGCGCGCGCTTCGTCCGCGACATCGAGCCGGGCGAAGTCATCGTGTTCGACGAGAACGGCATGGACATCCACAAGCCGTTCCCGCCGATGGCGCCGCGCCCCTGCATCTTCGAATACATCTATTTCTCCCGCCCGGATTCCATCGTCCACGGCCGCTCGGTCTATGAGGTGCGCAAGGCCTTCGGCGCGCAGCTCGCGCGCGAGAGCCATGTCCCGGTCGACGTCGTCGTGCCGGTGCCCGATTCCGGCGTGCCCGCCGCGGTCGGCTACAGCCAGCATTCCGGCGTGCCGTTCGAGCTCGGCATCATCCGCAACCACTATGTCGGACGCACCTTCATTCAGCCGACGCAGGCGATCCGCGAGTCCGGCGTGCGCATGAAGCATTCGGCCAACCGCGCCGCGATCGAGGGCAAGCGGATCATCCTGATCGACGACTCGCTGGTGCGCGGCACCACCTCGAAGAAGATCGTGCGCATGATGCGCGACGCCGGTGCAACCGAGGTGCACTTCCGTCTCGCCTCGCCGCCGATCCTCTATCCCGACTATTACGGCATCGACCTGCCCGACCGCGGCGGCCTTCTGGCCGCGACGCATTCGCTGGAGGAGATGCGCGAGATCATCGGCGCGGACTCGCTCGCCTTCCTCTCGATCGACGGCATGTACCGCGCCATGGGCGAGCCCGGCCGCGATCCGGCCAATCCGAAATTCTCGGATCACTGCTTCACCGGCGCCTATCCGACCCACCTCACCGACCAGACCCAGGTCGAGCCGCAGCCACGGCAGCTGTCGCTGCTGGCGGAGGCGAGCTGACGCCGAAGGCGTCATCCCGAGGCGGTCCGCAGGACCGAACCCGGGATCTCGAGATTCCGGGTTCGATGCTTCGCATCGCCCCGGAATGACGGTGTTGCAGGGCTTGTCCCGGCCATCCACGCCTGTAAAACCCCCGCCATGACAAAACCCCTCGCCGACCGTATCGCTCTCGTCACCGGCGCCTCCCGCGGTATCGGATTTGCCACGGCAAAGGCCCTGGCCAAGGCCGGTGCGCACATCGTCGCCGTTGCGCGCACGCAGGGCGGGCTGGAGGAACTCGACGACGAGATCCGGAAGGACGGCGGAAGCGCCACGCTGGTGCCGCTCAACCTCACCGATTCCGACGGTATCGCCCGGCTAGGGGCTGGCCTGCACGAGCGCTATGGCAAGCTCGACATCCTCGTCGGCAATGCCGGCGTGCTCGGCCCCTCTTCGCCGGTCGGCCATATCGAGCTCAAGACCTTCAACGACGTGATGGCGGTCAATGTCTCCGCGAACTTCCAGCTGATCCGCTGCATGGAGCCGCTGCTGAAGCAGTCCGACGCCGGCCGCGCCGTGTTCATCACCTCGGGCGCCGCCAACAAGGCGACCGCCTATGTCAGCCCCTACGCCGCCTCCAAGGCCGCGCTGGAAACGCTGGCGCGCGCCTGGGCGCAGGAGACCGCGAACACAAAGCTGCGCGTCAACCTGTTCAACCCCGGCCCGATCCGCACCCGCATGCGCGCGACGCTGATGCCGGGCGAGGACCCGGCGACGCTGGAGACGCCCGAGCAGGTCGCCGAATTCATCGTGCCGATGTGCGCGCCGGCGTGGGCCGAGACCGGCAAGTTCTACGACTACAAGACCCGCACGCTGATGAGCTTCCGCTCGCCGGCCTGATTGACTCAAATGCCTCCCCGCGATTGACTGCCCGCGCTCAAGCGGCAGCAAGCCGCAAGCCAAAAAGGGAGGTTGCCATGGCGCCATGGCATGATCGCGCAGGCTTCGGCCATGCGCTCGCAAAAGTCTCTCACGCCTTCTCCATCCTGATCGCAGCCATCGCATTCGCACTGCCGGGTGTGGCGACCGCCGGCGACGTGCCAACCTTCGCCGTCGATCCCTCCTGGCCAAAGCCGCTGCCGAACAACTGGATCCTCGGCCAGGTCGGCGGCATCACCGTCGACTGGCAGGGTCACATCTGGATAATCCATCGCCCGCGCTCGCTCACCGACGACGAGAAAGGCGCGAGCCTCAATCCGCCGCGCTCCAAATGCTGCGTGTCGGCGCCGCCCGTGCTCGAGTTCGACACCGACGRCAATTTGCTGCGATCCTGGGGCGGTCCGGGCGAAGGCTATGAATGGGTCGGCCGCGAGCACGGCATCGAGGTCGACGAACGCGGCTTCGTCTGGGTCGGCGGCAATGCCGACAACGACAACGCCATTCTGAAGTTCACGCTCGACGGCAAGTTCGTCGCCCAGATCGGCAAGATCGCGCCGAGCCTCGGCAGCAACGACACGACCCAGCTCGGCAAGCCTGCCGAGACCGCGCTCGACAAGGAGGCCAACGAAATCTACGTCGCCGACGGCTATGGCAACCGCCGCGTCATCGTGTTCGATGCGACGACGCTCGCCTACAAGCGCCACTGGGGCGCCTATGGCAACGAGCCGAACGACGACAAGCAGGCGGCCTATGATCCCAAGGCCCCGGTTGCCCAACAATTCGGCAATCCCGTTCACTGCGTCAAAATAGCCAATGACGGTCTGGTTTACGTCTGCGACCGGATCAACGATCGCATCCAGGTCTTCAGGAAGGACGGCACTTTCGTGACAGAGTGGTTCTACGAGAAGAACACGCTCGGAAACGGTGCGGTCTGGGACATCGCGATCTGGCCCGATGCGAAGCAGACCTATCTCCTCAGCGCCGACGGGGAAAACAACGAAATCAGGGTGTTAAAGCGCCAGGACGGCAGCGTGGCCGGCAGCTTCGGCCGCAGCGGCCGCAATGCCGGGCAATTCCACTGGGTCCATGCAATTGCGATCGACGCCAAAGGTAACGTCTATACCGCGGAGGTCGACAATGCGAAGCGCATCCAGAAGTTCAAGCTGACCTCCAACGCCCTACCTTAAGCGCATTGCAGCAAGCCTGGAGACAGGATATCGAAAACGGCAAGATCGTGACCGATCGCGCCGAGGTCAAAAGCCCCCGTCCAAGAGGGTCGTCCGCGGCATCACCAATTGGAGGGAATACAATGAAGACTGCTCGCGCGTGGCGCTACGCCGCGCTGTTGACCTGTGCCGGCCTCGGCTTTGCCAGCTCGGCCTCTGCCCAAGACAAGACCGTCAAGATCGGCGTGTTGAACGACATGTCGAGCCTCTATGCCGATATCGGCGGCCCGAACTCGGTCGCCGCGGTGAAAATGGCGGTCGAGGATTCCGGCCTCAAGGCCAAGGGCTGGACCATCGACGTCCTCTCGGGTGATCACCAGAACAAGCCCGACATCGGCGTCAACATTGCGCGGCAATGGATCGATGCCGAAAAGGTGGACGCCATCGCCGACACGCCGAGCTCCGGCGTTGCGCTCGCGGTGAGCAACCTCGTCAAGGATAAGAATTCGGTGCTGCTCAATTCGGGCGCCGCCACGGCCGACCTCACCGGCAAGGCCTGCACGCCCAACACCGTCTCCTTCACCTATGACACCTACATGCTCGCCAACGGCACCGGCAAGGCCCTGACGAAAGCAGGCGGCGACAGCTGGTTCTTCCTGACCGCGGACTACGCCTTCGGCCACGCGCTGGAGCGCGACACCAGCGCCGTCGTCACGGCCACCGGCGGCAAGGTGCTCGGCGGCGTCAAGCATCCGCTCAACTCGTCCGACTTCTCGTCCTTCCTGCTGCAGGCGCAGTCCTCGAAGGCCAAGGTCATCGGCCTTGCGAACGCCGGCGGCGACACCACCAACGCGATCAAGCAGGCATCCGAATTCGGCATCGTGGCGGGCGGCCAGAAGCTCGCGGCGCTCCTGCTGTTCATCAACGACGTGCACTCGCTCGGCTTGAAAACCGCGCAGGGCCTGACCTTCACCGAGTCCTTCTATTGGGATCTCAACGACMAGACCCGCGAATGGTCGAAGCGCTTCCAGAAAGTGTCGCCCAAGGGGTCGATGCCCTCGATGACGGTGGCGGGCCTCTACGCGGAAATCCTGCACTACCTGAAGGCAATGGAAGCGCTCGGCAGCAATCCGCATGACGGCGCCAAGGTCGTCGCCAAGATGAAGGAGCTGCCGACCGACGATCCGCTGTTCGGCAAGGGACCCCTGCGTGCCGACGGCCGCCGCCTGATTCCGGCTTATCTGTTCGAGGTGAAGAAGCCGGAAGAATCGAAGGGCCCGTGGGACTACTACAAGCTGGTGGCCACCATCGCGCCGGAAGACGCCGCCAAGCCGCTCGAAGCCAGCGACTGCCCGCTGGTGAAGAAGTAAGACGCTGCCGTAGGGTGGGCAAAGGCGCGAAAGCGCCGTGCCCACCATCTCTCCGCGGCCGGGAAGAAACGGTGGGCACGCCTCGGTTTGCCCACCCGACTACGAAGCCGTTTTCGTCGCGGCCAGCGTTCTCATCGCGATGRCCACGCACACCACCATGAGCACTCCCGCGAGCAGGAACGGCGCACCGGGCAGATGCCACGGCGCGCTGGCGCCGATGAAGTATGAAAACGTCAACGTGAACAGGAACGGCCCGACGAGCTGCGACACGCTCTGCACGCTCGCAGTCGCGCCCTGCAACTGGCCCTGCTGATCGGGCGCGACCAGCCGCGTCATCAGCGATTGCATCGCGGCGCCCGAGATACCCCACAGCGACATCACGGGAATGCCGAGCCAGAACAGCGGTCCGGTCGGCGCACTGCCGAAGATCATGAAGCCGATGGCCCCACAGCACAGGCCGAGCAGCAGCGCATTGCGCTCGCCAAGCACGCGCACGATCGGGCCGATGGCAAGCCCCTGCACCACCATGGCGCAGATGCCGACCATCGCGAGCGTCAGTCCGACCGTCTTGGAATCCCAGCCATAGCGGTAGGTCGCATAGAGCACGAAGGTCGACGGCAGCACGACGTGCGCGACCTGCGCGATGAAGTTGACGACCGACAACGCGGCCAGCACCGCGTTGGAACGCAGCAGGTGCAGCGCCCCGATCGGATTGGCGCTCCGCCAGCGGAACGGCGCGCGCTTCTCCGGCGCGAGCGATTCCGGCAGGACCAACAGGCCGTAGAGCGCATTGGCGAAGCTTAGGACCGCCGATGCCCAGAACGGCAGCCGCGGATCGATGTCGCCGAGCAAACCGCCCAGCGCCGGGCCCAGGATAAAACCGGCGCCGAAGGCCGCGCCGATCCGGCCGAACACCGCCGCACGCCGTTCCGGCGGCGTGATATCGGCGATATAGGCGAACGCCGTCGAGATACTGGCCGAGGTGATGCCGGAGATCACGCGGCCGACGAACAGCCAGACCAGCGACGGCGCGAGCGCCATCAGAACGTAGTCGGCGGCGAGCCCGAAGTTCGACAGCAGCACCACCGGCCGCCGTCCGAAACGATCCGACAGCGCCCCCAGGAGCGGCGAGAACACGAACTGCATCAGCGCCCAGGCGGTGCCGAACAGCCCGAAAATCCGGGCCGCATGCGCGGTGTCGTTGCCGACAAAGCTCTCGATCAGTTTCGGCAGGATCGGCATGATCACGCCGAGTGCGAGCATGTCGAGCAGGATGGTGACGAAGATGAAGGCGACCGCACCGCGCCGGACGGGCGCAGCGCCTTGCGCTATCGCCTGGCCTGCGCCGTCACTCACGACAACCGCTTGCGCTTGTGGGCGAACGGATTGGCCTTCTCACGCAAGGTGATGCGCACCGGCGTGCCCGGCAGATCGAAGGCCTCACGCAGCGAATTGGTGAGGTAGCGCAAATACGACTGCGGCACCGCGTCCGCGCGCGAGCAGAACAACACGAAGCTCGGCGGGCGGGCTTTGGTCTGCGTGATGTAGTTGAGCTTGAGCCGGCGGCCCGACACGGCGGGCGGCGGATTGGCCTGGACCGCCTCCTCGAACCAGCGGTTCAGCGCCGATGTCGACACCCGCCTGTTCCATAGTGCGTAGGCGTCCTGAATCGCCTGCATCAGGCGATTGATGCCCTCGCCCATCAGGCCGGAGACCGCGACGATCGGCACGCCCTTGATCTGCGGGAGCAAGTGGTCGGCATCCCGGCGCAGGCCGGAGATGGCACCGCCACCCTTGCTCTCCATCAGGTCCCATTTGTTGACGGCGAGCACGACCGCGCGGCCTTCGCGCTCGATCAGGTCGGCAATGCGCAGGTCCTGCTCCTCGAAGCGGTTCTGCGCATCCATCATCATCACGACGACTTCGGCAAATCGCACCGCGCGCAGCGCATCCGCGACCGAGAGCTTTTCGAGCTTCTCCTCGATGCGCGACCTTCGGCGCAGGCCGGCAGTGTCGAACACGCGAAACTCGCGGCCCTTCCAGTTGAGCTCGACCGCGATGGAATCGCGCGTGGTGCCAGCCTCGGGGCTGGTCAGCAACCGCTCCTCGCCGAGCAGATGGTTGATGAAGGTCGACTTGCCGGCGTTGGGGCGGCCGACGATGGCGACGCGGATCGGGCGCGTGGCGGCCTCTTCCTCCGTCAGCGGCTCGTCGTCCTCGGCCTCATCCTCATCCACGGGCTCCGGCATCAGTTCGCGGAGGGCGTCATAGAGCTCGCCCATGCCCTCGCCGTGCTCGGCCGAGATCTGGATGGGATCGCCGAGGCCGAGCGCAAAGGCCTCCATCGCGCCGGCATCGCCGTGCTTGCCCTCGCTCTTGTTGGCGACCAGCAGCACCGGCTTGTTGGCTTTGCGGGCAAAATCGGCGAAGGCGCGATCGGTGGGCGTGAGGCCGGCGCGGGCATCGACCACGAAGAACAGCGCATCGGCCTGGGCGGTCGCGGTCTCCGTCTGTTCCTGCATCCGTGCGGTGAGCGAGCCCTTGGCCCCCTCGTCGAGGCCGGCAGTGTCGATGATGATGAATTCGAGATCGCCGAGCCTCGCCTCGCCCTCGCGGCGATCGCGGGTCACGCCGGGCAGGTCATCGACGAGCGCGAGCTTCTGTCCGACCAGGCGGTTGAACAGCGTCGACTTGCCGACATTGGGCCGGCCGATGATGGCGATTGTGAAGGGCATCAGTCATTCGTGCGCTGCCGGAGCCGCGTCTGTCAATGCAGTGAAAAATATCAGCGCGAGAAACTGCCGCTCGGCAGCGGCGCCGGGAAGCCGCCGCCTTGCGATTGCTGCTGCGTGGTCTGGGTCGGTTGCGCCTGCTGGGTCGGCTGATCCGGCGGCGGCGCGGTGGTGCGCTTGCGGACGATCTTCTGCTTGGGCGGCGGAGCGGCCGCGGGCGGCGCAGCTTCAGGCTGGGCCTCGCCGTCGACTTCGCCCGCCGGCGCCTCAGACGGCGCCGCCGCGACGCCGCCGGGCTGCCTGGACTTCTTCCCCTTGGCCGCCTTGGACGATTGAGCCGGCTCGGGCGGCGGCGCCACGGGCGCAGCCGCAACGGCAGCAGCGTTCGGATCCGGCTGTTGCTGCGCGCCCTTGTACATCTCCCGCGGCACGCCCTGCTCGAGGCCCGGCACGCCCTCGGGGAAGACCGGCTTGCGGTCGCCGGGAAGCTTCTTCTTGGTGTCGAGGAAGTCGAGCATGTCGCTTGGATCGAAGCTGGAGCAGCCGCCCAGGACGCCCGTGAAGGCGATCAGGACGGCGGCTGCGATCAAGCGTGGCGTGCGGCGCATATCTTGTCTCGTCTCAGCTCTCGAGGGCCGTCAGCTTTTGGCGACGGGCGGCAGCAGGGCCTGGAGCGCTTCGGCGCGCGAACGCAGGCCCGGCGGCGTTTCGCCATCCTCGGCGATCGCGTCGAGCCATTTGCGGGCCGCGGTCATGTCGTTGTTGCGCCAGGCCGATAGCGCCAGCATCTCGCGGGCGCTATGGCGGAACGTCGATTTGGGCGTCGCAGAGGCCTCCAGCCGCTGCTGGATGTCGGCGTAGCTCGCGCTGTCGAGCAGCAAGCCGGCCGCCCGGATCTTTGCCAGATCCTGCCACTCGCCGCCGACGCCGCGATCGGCGGCAATATCGTCGTACATTTTCGCCGCGGCCTTGGGATCGCGGGCCGACACCTCGGCGGCGGCGCGCAGCCGCGCCAGCGTGCGGTAGCCCGATGGCGCCTTGGCGGCGAGATCGGTAAAGGCCGCTTCGGCCTCGGCGTGCTTGTCCTGGTCGGACAGCTCGACGGCCTTCTCGAAGGCGACGCCGGCCTCGGCAGCCTTCTTGGCCTCCAAATACTGGTAGCCGCGCCAGCCGCCCACGGCGGCGACGATCAGCACCATCAGGGCGATGAAGTAGATCGAATACTTGTCCCACAGCTTCTTGAGCTGTTCGCGACGTACTTCCTCGTCGACTTCGTCAAATAATTCAGCCACTTAAGCTAATCCCATGCCCGGCCGGGAGCGCGCGCCAGATCGTCGGCGTCAAAAAACCCGTCCCCACGTCGCGGCGGCGATACCCTATCGATATGGCGGTGGCAAGGCAAAGCAAGCCCGATCAAGGCGTTAACCGGCGGCCCGGGATCCCCCGGAGGCCGCCTTCCCGGCTCAAATTCCGACCAGAAGCTCCCGCAGCTGCCGTTTCAGCACCTTGCCATTGGCATTGCGCGGCAGGGGCTCGGTCGTGACCGTCAGCGTTTCGGGGACCTTGTAGTCGGACAGCCGTTCCGCGCACCACGCCCTCAGGTCGTCCCCCGCGACCGCCGCACGCGTCACCACCACGGCGTGGACGCGCTCGCCCAGCACGGGGCATGGTTTGGCGATGATCGCGCTCTCGACCACCGCCGGATGCCCCGCCAGCACGGATTCGACCTCGGCGGAATAGATCTTCAGACCGCCGCGGTTGATCATGTCCTTCTGCCGGTCGAACACACGGACAAAACCGTCGGCATCGACCGAGCCGATATCGCCCGAATGCCAGAAGCCTGAGGTAAAGCTCTCGGCGGTGGCCTTCGGGTTGTTCCAATAGCCCTTGATGACGGAGGCGCTCTGGATCCAGAGCTCGCCGATCTCGCCGCGCGGCAGCTCGCGCCCGTCCGCTCCCATCGCGACGATGCGCGCGCCGGGACACGCCAGGCCGACGCTGTCGATGTGGCTCGCCGTCAGCTCGCCGGGCATGATCGTGGAAGGCGACGTCGTCTCGGTCGCGCCGTAGCAGTTCATCAGCCTGAGGCCGGGAATCTTGGTTTCGAGCTTCTCGATGGTCGCGACCGGCATCGGCGCGCCGCCAAAGCCGCCGATGCGCCAGCTCGACAGATCATAGCCGTCGAAATCGGGCTGGAGCAGGCAGAGATTGTACATCGCCGGCACCATCACGGTGTAGGTGACGCGCTCGCGCGCGGCGAGCTTGAGGTAATCGGCAGCCTTGAACTCGGGCATGATGATCAGCGCGCCGGCGCAGCGGATCATGGTCGTGATGTTGGCGACGACGCCGGTGACGTGGCCGAGCGGCACCGCCGCGATCGAACGGTCCACCGAGGTCAGCTTCAGGCAGGACACGAACACCATCGAGGAATGGATGATGTTGCAATGGGCCAGCATGGCCCCCTTCGGTTTGCCCGTGGTGCCCGAGGTGTAGAGGATCATCGCGGTATCCTCCTCGCTCGTCTCGACCGGTGCCGGCGCAGCCGCATTGTCTGCGAGCGCGGCGAAACGCGACCGCCGCGGATCGTCGTCGACCGCGATACGGTGGATCACGTCGGGGACATCCCGCGCATCGGGCAGGCGTTCTGCGAGCGCAGCCTCGTGGATCAGGATCCTGGCGCCGCAATCGGCCAGCACATAGGCGATCTCCGGCTTCTGCTGGCGCGTGCTCAGCAGCACCGTGACGAGCCCCTCATGCGCGGCGGCAAACAAGAGCAGCGGGAATTCAACACGGTTGCCGAGCAGGATGGCGACGCGGTCGCCGCGTTGCAGGCCGAGCTTGCGCAAGCCCGCCGCGATCCGGGCCGCGCGTTCCACCACCTGCCGCCAGCTGAGCCGAACATCGCCGCAGATCAGCGCTTCGCCATCGGCGTTGCGTGCGCAGGCGTCGGCGATCATCGCCCAGAGCGTCGTTGGCCGATCGCAGAATGCCTGCACGACCCGATCGCCAAAGCGCGCCTCGAGCCGCATCGGCGGAATCTGAGATTGCGACCAGTCCATCGGAGGGCCCTCGGCTTATTGCTTTGTCACCTTCCGCGCATGGGCAAGCGATCCTGTCTTGCGCTGATCGGCTGCGGCTAAACACCGATCACAGGAACACCGATCACGACCGGATGGAACGCGAAAGCCAGCGCCAGATAGACGACGGCACCGACCGCGACCGCGATCAGATCATTGGTGACGCCCCCCACCGGAATCGGCGGGCCACCGGCATCAGTGCGGTGCTTCAGCGTAATGCGATCATACACCGCCCAGCCCAGGAACGAACCGAACAGGATCATGGAGCCGAGATCGCCGTTGGCGAGCAGATGCGCCGCCGCCCACAGCTTGATGCCCGCCAGCATCGGATGCTTCAGCGTCGCATAGATGCGGCCGCGCAGATATGAGGCGACCACCATGATGACGGCGGGCAGCATCAGCGCGAGCGTGATGTGCTTCATTGCCTTCGGCGGATACCAGACGTCGATCCAGCCCGCCGCGCGATAATGCGCGAAGCCCCAGATGATCAGCACGAGACCCGCCAGCGAGACCAGCGAATAGAGGATCTTGTAGGTGCCCTCGCCCAGTCTCGCGATCGCCTGCGCGCGCGCCTCTCGTTTTGTCGTGAAAACATGGGCTGCGAAAAACAGCACCAGCCCCAGGATCATGACCAGCAGACCCACGACGTCCTCCCCCTCAACCCGCGCCCCCGCTCATGGCGTATCATCGATTGGCCGCCGGTCGCAACCGATGCGCTACCTGCCAAGCTCCCTATTGTCGACATAGCGGATCGCGATCGGCCGCCCGGCCAAGGCGCCGCCGAGGCCGCTGGTGAATTTCAGCGGCAGGCAGGCCTTCAGCGAATTGTTGATCGCGTTCAGATAGGTCGTTCTTGTATCGGCCGGAACGCCCGCGGTCGCATAGGTCAGGCGCGGCGGGCCGATCAGGCCGCCCGCCTTGTTGAAGCTGAATCGCACCGACATCTGCATGCCGGCGCGCCCATTGTCCGCTGGCGGCGACCAGCACGTGCGCAACTCGGCGAAGAGGTCGCCGATCGTGTCGAGATCGTGGTCCGGCTTCTGG
>NZ_JBFULT010000131.1:0-14365 GCF_054049755.1 Bradyrhizobium sp. P5_C11_2 | reverse complement strand
GAACGGGGAGAGGTGAAAAAAAGCTAAGCCGCCTTGGCGAGTTGCGCCTTGGTCTCGGCAAAGGCCCAGTCGATCCACTGGGTCAGGAGCTCGACGTCTCTCGCCTCGACGGTGGCGCCGCACCAGATGCGCAGGCCGGCCGGCGCATCGCGGTAGTACGCGAAGTCGTAGCCGGCGCCTTCCTTCTCGACCAGCGCGACCAGCTTCTTGGAGAACTCGGCTTGCGCATCCTCGGAGAGGGAGGTGATCGCGGGATCGGTGAACTTCAGGCACACCGACGTGTTGGAGCGGATCGAGGCGTCCTTGGCCAGGAAGTCGATCCACGGCGTCTTCGCCTTCCAGTCGGCGAGCGCCTTGGTGTTGGCGTCGGCGCGCGCGATCAGCGCCTTGAGGCCGCCGATCGACTTGGCCCAGTTCAGCGCGTCGAGATAATCCTCGACGCAGAGCATCGACGGCGTGTTGATGGTCTCGCCGACGAAGATGCCCTCGTTGATCTTGCCGCCCTTGGTCATGCGGAAGATTTTTGGCAGCGGCCAGGCCGGCTTGTAGGTTTCGAGCCGTTCGACTGCGCGCGGGCCCAGGATCAGCATGCCGTGCGCGGCTTCGCCGCCCAGCGCCTTCTGCCAGGAGAAGGTGACGACGTCGAGCTTGGCCCAGTCGAGGGGTTGCGCGAACGCTGCCGAGGTGGCGTCGCAGATGGTCAGGCCTTCGCGGGTCGCGCTGATCCAGTCGGCGTTCGGCACGCGCACGCCGGAGGTGGTGCCGTTCCAGGTGAAGACGACGTCGCTCTTGGGATCGACCTTGGAGAGATCGGGGATCTCGCCGTAAGCCGCGTTGAGCTTGGTGACGTCCTTGAGCTTCAATTCCTTGACGATGTCGCTGACCCAGCCCTCGCCGAAGGATTCCCAGGCGAGCGTGGTGACGGGCCGTGCGCCGAGCAGCGACCACAGCGCCATCTCGACCGCGCCGGTATCGGAGGCCGGAACGATGCCGATGCGGTAATCGGAGGGCACTTCAAGCACTTCGCGCGTCAGATCGATCGCGAGCTTGAGCTTGGTCTTGCCGACCTTCGCGCGATGCGAGCGGCCGAGGGCTGCGTCCTTGAGATTTTGGGCGTTCCAGCCGGGGCGCTTGGCGCAGGGGCCGGAGGAGAAATGCGGCACGGTCGGCCGCGAAGCGGGCTTCGCTACAGTCATAGTCTACCCTTCCAGATAGTAAGCCTCCCGTTGGGGGGAGGTGTCCCGCCGCGGCTGATACGGGAAACGGGAAGAGTCGTCAAGAAAGTTCAGGAGCCTCACGGGGGAGTGATGGTTCGTCCGGGGCGATATCAGGGGATTCAACCACGGCGAGCGCGTTCAGCAAGTCCGTGGCATCGCTGATCAATTGCGCCGCACGGCGGCGGCTGCCGACCTTCAAAATGCACTTGTCGTTGGCCTGCACAACGTAGTCGTTGCCGACCTTGATCATCGAATAGCTTGTCATCGAAATCCCCGAACCGACCGAGCCCGGTTTCAGACGCAGGCGTAGCACCGTTCGTTCCCGGCTCCACGTGAACGACGGCTGGGTAGTTTACCGGCTCTTAAGATGAACGAATGCGCGATCCGAATTTGCTGACCGCGCAACGGTCGCGCCGGGCTGCCTCAAAAGCGGACAGTCATGCCGACGTGACTCGCTGCGAATCCAAGCCGCTTGTAGAAGCGCTGCGCATCGACGCGGCTCGCATGCGTCAGCAGTTCGACCAGATTGCAGCCGCGCGCTTTCGCTTCCGCGACCGCCCATTGCACCAATTGTTCGCCGATGCCGCGGCTGCGACAATCGGAAGCAACGCGGACGTCCTCGAGCAGACCGCGGGAGCCGCCTTGCGAGCTGATGCCCGGCAGGATCGCCAGTTGCAGGCAACCCACCACCCTGCCCTCGCTCTCGGCGACCACGAGCTGGAGATTGGAATCGCGCTCGATCCGCTCGAACGCTTCGCCATAGGAGGCAGGCAGCGGTTCCTCCACCCGTTCGCGCGCGCGCCCGAGATGATCGTCGGCGAGCATTGCGACGATCGCGGCGACGTCGTYACGGCGCGCGCGACGGATCGAGACGGATTGGTCGTTCATGCTGGAAACTCCGGACTCAACGCGCAGGCGGCAGGCCGAGAAAGGCCTCGGCCTCGCCGATCCAGCGGCGGACGGCGGCAAAGCGGGCGAGATCGAAGCCGCCTTCATGTGCGACACGCGTATAGGCGAGCAGCGAGACGTCGGCGAGCGACATCACGTCGCCGGCGAGGAAGCGGCTTTGCGCAAGATGCTGCTCCATGCGGTCGAGCGCCGCATAGCCGCGCTTGACCTTCTCCGGATCGAGCTCGGAGGCGTCCTTGCCGAGATAGACCAGCTGGAAGCGGCACACGGCGATATAGGGCTCGTGGCTGTACTGCTCCCAGAACAGCCATTCGTCCATCTTGGCCGCAGCAAAAGCGTCGCGTGGGATCAGCGCGCTGTCGCGGGCGAGGTAGCGGATGATGGCATTGGACTGCGCCAGCGTGCGGCCGTCATCGAGCTCGACGGTCGGGACCTGGCCGGCGCCGTTCATCTTCAGGAATTGCGGGGTGCGCGTCTCGCCCTTGCGGGTGTCGATCTCGATCCAATGGTAGGGCAGCGCGAGCTTGTCGCAAACCCACTTCACCTTGAGACAATTGCCGGAATTGCTGTCGCCGTAGATCTGCATCGCTGCCGCCCCGCTTCGGGCGACAGAGCATCAGGATGACGCAATCCTGTCAACCGGCGGTTCGCGCGTCAGAACTTGTAGCCGAGGCCGGCGCGGACGGTGTTGATGTTGGTGTCGACCGCGGAGGTGAAGCGGATATATTCCCACTCGGCGCGCATGAAGAGACCGCCGGCCAGGTTGACGTCAACGCCGAGACCCGCGGTATAGCCGTAGATCATGTGATTGTGCACGGTATCCGTCGCGCTCAACGGCTGCAGGGTCGTGAATGGCCCGGTGATCGTGGTGCTGACCGCATCCTCGACGAGAACGTTGCGCGAGATGTCGGCCTTGCCGAGCGCGAAACCGCCAAACATGTAAGGCAGGAAGCAGCCCCAGGCATAGGCCGCACGGCCGCGGAAAGTCGCCATATCCGAGATTGAGATTTTCGCCGACGACGTCACCCTGACGTCGTGGAAGAAGCCGTCGGTCAGCGCGCTGCCGCTGACAAGCTCCTTGGACGCCTGTGACGCGCCACCGAATGAGCCGTGGAGATAGCTCACCTCGAGGCCGAGGACGACGTCCTCCCACTGGCTGTTATATCCGAAGAAGGCACCGTATCCGCTCGACCGGGTTGACTGTCCGCCGAGGCCGAGATTCCAGTTCGCAACATCCATTTGCTGGATGACGTTGTGGTCGAGCAGCGTGGACAGCATCGTCGTGTTGCTGCCGCTGAAATGTTCGTCGGAGGCGCCGTAGCCGCCCTGGCCGCCGACATAGAAGCCTTGCCAATTGACGTTGGACCGGCTCAGCCCGTCGGTGAAGCTGCCGCGCAGGATGGGCAGGTCCGGCAGATCGGCCGCGTGCGCGGCAGATACCGTCCCCAACATCGCCGCCGCCAACATCAGCCTACGCATTGCAACGCTCCATCGAACTCGAACTCTCTGTCGTGATCATGGCTCGTTAACCTTAACCAATGGTTGCGCCGGACGCTTTCGTCGCCATCGCGCCATGAAAAATACGCAAAGCAAAACGGCGCGGGATGATCCCGCGCCGTTAAGAGAGTTTAAGAAATGAGACCGGCGATCAGCCCTTGGTGACCAGCGGCGGCGGCGCGTAGACCGGCGGGCTGTTGAGATCCCAGCGCACGCCGAGCTTGATGTCGTGCGAGGTGAGCTCCTTGATCTTGATCGAGGTCGGACCCGAGGCACTGTTGTCGAACAGGCGGAAGTTGCCGGGCGCCGCGTCCCCGAGGTTCATGTAGCTGTAGGCCAGTTCGACGGTGAACCCGGGATTGACCTTGTAGGCGAGACCGGCGTGGGCGGCCCAGGCGAAGTTCCACTTTCCGTTGTCGGCGAAGTAGGCGACGCTGTTGTTGAGCGCCGGGCTGTAGGACACGCCGTCGTCGCGGAAGCCGCTGATCTTGTTGTACGAGCCGCCGACACCAGCGCCGATGAACGGCGTGATGCACCACCAGGTGCCGAGATCGACATAGGCGTTTGCCATGACGACCCACTCGGACTTGCTGCCGGTGTAATTGTTGACGCCGACGAAGCCGGGTCCAACGACGTTGTCGCTGCCGTGCAGATTGGCCTTGCCCCGGTACTGGCCGATCACGTCCGCACGAAACCAGTTGTTGAAGCGATAGCCGACACCGAGGTCGAACAGCGGGGACGAGTCGAAGCCCAGTCCCTCCGTCGTCTTCGTAAACCCGGGCGCTACGGCGCCCTCGATGCTCTTGGCGCGCTGGTTGGTCATTCCGATGTCGCCGCGGAGATACCAGCCGCCGAAATCGGCGGGCGGAGCCGGCGGCGCGTACATGGGGGGCGGCGCCGCGATCGGCATGTCGGCGGCGAACGCCATCGACGAGATCAGGGTTGCCGCACCCGCGGCAAGGAGAGACTTAACGCTACGCATTGGCTTCGTCCTTTTGGCCGGTGAGGCAAATACACAGGCCTCACGTTCTGGAAACTCACGGCCCGGACGATGCCAGCAAATGTTTAAGCGCCACTTAACCCTAATTTTTAAGGTTGATTTTTTCTGACTGTACACGCGCATGCGGCGCGAGCGTTGCAAAATTGCGGCACCCGCGCGGCTGCAATCGCTAACAATCCATGAACGTGCGGTGCGGGGAGAGAGAATGCGTTAACGGGTGTGCCGCGGCAGCTTGGGCAGGAACACGGCGAGCAGGCCGATCGCCGGCAGGTAGGCGCAGACCTGGTAGACGAACTCGATCGAGGTGTGGTCGGCGAGCTTGCCGAGCACGGCGGCGCCCAGGCCCCCGATGCCGAAGGCGACACCGAAGAACACGCCGGAGATCATGCCGAAGCGGTGCGGCACCAGTTCCTGCGCGAACACGATGATCGACGAGGTCGTCGAGGAGATGATCAGGCCGATGATCACCGACAGCACCGCGCTGCCGGCGAGCCCGGCATAGGGCAGCGCCAGCGTGAACGGCAGCGCGCCCAGGATCGAGATCCAGATCACGATCTTGCGGCCGAAGCGATCGCCCAGCGGTCCGCCGAGAAACGCGCCGACCGCGTTCGCCGCGAGGAAGATGAAGAGATACATCTGGGCGGCCTGGGTCGACACGCCGAAGCGGTCGATCAGGTAGAAGATGTAGTAGCTCGACAGGCTCGACACGTAGAGCTGTTTCGAGAACAGCAGCGCCACCAGCACGGCAAGCGCAACCGCGACGCGGCGCGAGCTCGGCCCGCCCGGCTGGGTGTGGACCGGCGCAACTTTCCTGGCCGTGATCTGCGGCGCATACCAGCGGCCGATGCGCCAGAGGATGACAATCGCGAGGAACGCGATCGAGGAGAACCAGGCGATGCTGCCCTGCCCGAACGGCACCACGATCAGCGCGGCGAGCACCGGCCCCATCGAGGTGCCGAAGCTGCCCCCGAGCTGGAACACCGACTGCGCAAAACCGTAGCGGCCGCCGGAGGCGAGCCGCGCGATGCGCGCGGATTCGGGATGAAACACCGCGGAGCCGAGGCCGACCAATGCGGCCGCGACGAGGATGACGAGATATTGGTGCGCGGCGCTGAGCAGCAGCAGGCCGAAGAAGGTCGAGGCCATGCCGATCGCCAGCGAGAAGGGCTGCGCCTTCTTGTCGGTGTAGTGCCCGACCACCGGCTGGAGCAGCGAGGCCGTGAACTGGAAGGCCAGCGTGATCATGCCGATCTGCGCGAAGTCGAGCGCGTAGGTGTCCTTCAGGATCGGATACACCGAGGCGATCAGCGACTGCATGGTGTCGTTGAGGAAGTGCGAGAAGCTGATGCCGGCGAGCACGACATAGGCCGGCCCGGCGGCGGCCTTGGCGGCGGCAGGCGCGACGTCGCTCACCACGACGGGCTCGGTCAGCGTTTCCGCAGGTACGACGACAGGCTTGTTCAATGGAGCATCCCGGCGCGGCGAACCGCCGCATCGGCTAGTTACGACGCAAGCGGCGCTGGAACCACCGCCAATCGTCGATGGCTGGGATGCGCGGGTGTCCCCCGCTCTCTCGCTCCCTCTCCCCGTCCTTCACGGGGAGAGGGTGGGGTGAGGGGCTGTCTCCGCACGTCCGCTCCGAAAGAGACGAGAGATTGCGTGCGCCTCGCTTGCGCGCCGGATGGACATTCAGTTGTGGCGACAGCGTGCCACGCCCCTCACCCGGATCGCATCGCGATGCGATCCGACCTCTCCCCGCGGAAGAGCGGGGAGAGGTTGAGCAAGATCAAGCCGCCGCCTGGCCCAGCGCGGAGACGATGGTGTCGACGACGTCCTCGACCAGGACGCGATCCTCGCCCTCGCCCATGACGCGGATCACGGGCTCGGTGCCGGACGAGCGGATCAAGAGCCGGCCGTGGCCGTTGAGACGCTGCTCGCCGTCGGAGATCGCCGACTTGACGTCGGAATCATCGAGCGGCTTGCCACCCTTGTGGCGGACGTTCTTCAGGATCTGCGGCAGCGGATCGAAGCGGTGGCAAACCTCCGACACCGGCCGGCGCGACTTCTGCACCACGGCCAGCACCTGCAAGGCGGCAACGAAACCGTCGCCGGTGGTGGCGTAGTCGGACAGGATGATGTGGCCGGATTGCTCGCCGCCGAGATTGTAGCCGCCGCTCAGCATCTGCTCGAGCACGTAGCGGTCGCCGACCGGCGTGCGCACGAGGTCGAGCCCCTGCGCTTTCAGGAAACGCTCGAGCCCGAGATTGGACATCACGGTCGCCACGATACCCGGCCGCGACAGCCGTCCGTCTTCCTTCCAGCTCTGCGCGATCACCGCGAGCAACTGGTCGCCGTCGACCAGATGGCCGCGCTCGTCGACCAGGATGACGCGATCGGCGTCGCCGTCGAGCGCAATGCCGATGTCGGCGCGCATCTCGCGCACCTTCTTGGCCAGCGCTTCCGGCGAGGTCGAGCCGCATTCCTTGTTGATGTTGAAGCCGTCCGGGTCCACGCCGATCGGCACCACGTCGGCGCCGAGCTCCCACAGCGCCTCCGGCACCACCTTGTAGGCGGCGCCGTTGGCGCAATCGACCACGACGCGCAGGCCGTCGAGCGACAGATCGCGCGGCAGCGTGCGCTTGGCGAATTCGATGTAGCGGTCGTGCACGCCGTCGATGCGGCGGGCGCGCCCCAGGCTCGCGCTCTGCGCCAGCCGCTTGTCCAGCGATTCGTCGAGCAGCAGCTCGATCTGCTTCTCGACGTCGTCGGACAGCTTGAAGCCCTGCGGGCCGAACAGCTTGATGCCGTTGTCCTCGAACAGATTGTGCGAGGCCGAGATCATCACGCCGAGATCGGCGCGCATCGACTTGGTCAGCATCGCGACCGCCGGCGTCGGCATCGGGCCGACCAGCAGCACGTCCATGCCGACGGAGGTGAAGCCCGCGACCATGGCATATTCGATCATGTAGCCGGACAGCCGGGTGTCCTTGCCGATCACGACCCGGTGGCGGTGGTCACCGCGCTGAAACGCAAGGCCTGCGGCCTGGCCGACCTTGAGCGCGAGCTCCGGCGTGATTAGTCCGTTGGCACGGCCCCGGATCCCGTCAGTCCCGAAATATTTGCGGCTCATATCGTCCCCCACGCAACAACCAGGAATCCCCTCTGCAACCACTGGGTGCCCGAACGGGCCCCGCATCCCTGATTTGCTGAGGTCTTATAAGGCCATTGGGGCTAACTTGGCTTCAAAAAATATGATGAATCGTTACGGAACCGGAGCCGACATGGCCCCGGTAACGTATTGTTAACACTATATTTCATGCCGGCCAAGCGGGACGACTCGGAACCCGCCTGCTAGTCGGTGCGCTTGACGTGGCCGTCCTGGCGGCTCGGCGCCGGCTGGGTGACATTGACGGGATCCGAGCCCGGGAAGGTCTCTTCCAGCCCCTCTTCCAGCGCTTCTTCGAGCTTGCGCTTCTCCTTGATCTCCTCCGGCGTCGGCTTGCTGTGCGGCCTGGTCATGACGCCCTCTCCACAAACGATTTCGCAAACGATTTGGCTGTGCATCCAACCATGCTAGATGACCCCTAAATCTTCCGATGCAAGCCGGGGCGCGGGGAACGGTCATGAAGTATATCACCTGTATCGACGATCTTCGTGCGCTGCATCAGCGCCGCGTGCCGAAGGCCTTTTTCGACTATTGCGACCGCGGCTCCTATGCCGAGGAAACGCTGCGCGCCAACCGCGACGACATGCAGGCGATCAAGTTTCGCCAGCGCATCCTGGTCGACGTCTCCAGCCGCGACACCTCGACCACGATTCTCGGCGAGCCCTCGACCATGCCGCTGGTGCTCGCGCCGGTGGGACTGCTGGGCATGCAGCATGGCGACGGCGAGATCCACGCCTGCCGCGCCGCGCAAGCCGCCGGCATCCCGTTCACGCAGTCGACGATGTCGATCTGCTCGATCGAGGACATCGCCGCCAATGTCGAGAAGCCGTTCTGGTTTCAGCTCTACGTCATGAAGGACCGCGGCTTCATCAAGGCGCTGATCGAGCGCGCGATCGCGGCAAAATGCTCGGCGCTGGTGCTGACCGTCGACCTCCAGGTGATCGGGCAGCGCCACCAGGACATCAAGAACGGCATGACGGTGCCGCCGGAATGGTCGCTGTCGAAGCTGATCGATTTCGCCACCAAGCCGGCCTGGGTGTCGGGCGTGCTGCAGGGCAAGCGCCGCACCTTCGGCAATCTCGCCGGGCACCTCAAGGTCAGCGACGACATCACGTCGCTGTCGACCTGGATCAACTCGCAGTTCGACACCTCGCTGAACTGGAAGGACGTCGACTGGGTCCGCAGCATCTGGCCGGGCAAGCTGATCATCAAGGGCATCCTCGACGTCGAGGACGCCGAGCTCGCCGCCAAGACCGGCGCGCAGGCGATCGTGGTCTCCAACCATGGCGGCCGGCAGCTCGACGGCGCGCCGTCCACGATCGAGGTGCTGCCCGAGATCGTCGACACCATTGGCTCGCAGATGGAGATCATGTTCGACGGCGGCATCCGCTCCGGCCAGGACGTGATGCGCGCGCTCGCGCTCGGCGCGAAGTCCTGCATGATCGGCCGCGCCTACGCCTATGGCCTGGGTGCCGGCGGCCAGGCCGGCGTCGCCAAGGCGATCGACATCATCCAGAAGGAGCTGCTCACGACCATGGGCCTGTGCGGCGTCAACAAGATCGCCGAGATCGACGATCACATCATTGCGGTGTGAGCTGTTGAGGCGCGGAGAACGCGCCTCAATCACCATCGTCGTCCCGGACAAGCGCAGTGCCGTAGGGTGGGCAAAGCGAAGCGTGCCCACCAACTTCGTGAAATGCAGGGAAGTGATGGGCACGGCGCGTTGCGCCTTTGCCCACCCTACAAGTTTTAGTTCGTCGTTCCGGGATGGTCCAAAGGACCAGACCTCAGGTGCGCAGTTGCGCACCGGGGAACCTCGAGATTCCGGGTTCGCGCTTCGCGCGCCCCAGAACGACACTTCGTGTCACATCGGCGGCGTAATCCCGTCCCTGCCGACATTGACGCGGTTGGCTTCGAGCGAGCCGTCGTCCATCTTCGCCGCGCCGAAGATGATCAGCTTGGCGCCCGGCTTGATCTCCGACCTGTCGCTGGCGACGAAGGTGACGATCGGCGTGTCCGGCGGCACCACCACTTTCTTCTCGCCGTCCTTGTACTTGACCAGAATGTTCTGGCCGTCGGTGCCCTTCACCGTCTGCGCCACGGTCGCGTTGGTCATGGTCGAGTTGGYGCGGGCATCCCAGGGCCGGAAGCCTTCGGCCGCGCCGCGCTGGTTCTCGGGGAAGATGTGCACCGCGATCGCCTTCTGAGTGCCGTCGGGCTCGGGCATGCCGGTGACGCCGATGTAAGAGCCGTCCTTGATCTCCGACAGCGAGGTTTTGACCACGGCGAAGACGGCGACGTTGTCGGTCATGCGCACCTTCACGTCGCTGCCCTCGCGCGTCTTGATGCCGAGCATGTTGCCGTCGACGCTTTCGATGGTGCCGCGGATGCGGACCGTCGGCGCCTGCTGCGCCGAGGCGGAGACGATCGAGACGACGGCAAACGCCGCCACGAGCACGCGTGGAATCCAGGTCAATTTCGACATGTTTGGATCCTCCGTCACATCGGCGGCGTCAGGCCGTCGAGGCCGACACTGACGCGGTTGGTTTCGAACGAGCCGTCCGGCAGCTGCTTCATGAAGGCGACGACTTTTGCGCCGGCCTTCAGCTCGGATTTGTCGCCGGGCACGAAGGTCACGACCGGCGTGTTGTCGGCGACGAACACCTTCTTCTCACCGTCCTTGTACTTCACCAGCAGCGTATGGCCGTCATTGCCGACCACGCTCTCCGACACCGTGGCGTTGGTCATGGTGGAGTTCGGCTTGAGGTCATAGGGCCGCGAGCCCTCGCCGGTGCCGCGCATGCTCTCCGGAAACACGTGCACCTCGACCGCGTTCTGGCCGCCGTCCGGACCCGGCACCGTGGTGGCGCCGACGAAGGAGCCGACCTTGATATCGGCGAGTGAAATCTTGGTAACGCCCGACACGTTCACGTCAGGGGCGATGTGAAGCTTGACGTCCTCGCCGCTGCGCGACTTGACCTGCAGGGTGTCGCCATTGACGCTCTCGATCGTGCCGCGTACGCGCGTCGGCACCGGCGCCTTCTGCGCGACGGCTGAGAGGGTGGAAGCGGCCACCATCGCGACGGCGATCAGCGGACGCGTAAAAGTTGCACGTTGAACAGGCATGACGGTCTCCGGATTGTCCCCACGGGGATAGAACTCCGGAGGTGGGGTGCTATTCGCCGTTATTCTTTCAAGTCTTTGTGAGATCGACCTCGACCAGCGCACGCAGCTCCGCCGTGACTTCGGGCCTTTGGCCGAACCACAGCTCGAAGCCGCGTACCGCCTGATGCAAGAGCATGCCGAGCCCGTCGGCGGTCTTCAGGCCGCGCGCCTTCGCAGCCGCCAGCAGCGGCGTGACAAGGGGGACATAGACGAGATCGGCGACGACGGAAGCTTCGGGCAGGCGCGCCACGTCAACATCGAGCGAGGGCTGGCCGTGCATCCCGAGCGACGTCGTGTTCACGAGAAGTTTTGTCCGCGGCAGGACGTCGTTGATCCCGTCCCACGTAACAGGCCGCACCTTCGGCCCGAACTCTCCTGCGAGCACCTCTGCCCTTGCCATGGTACGGTTGGCGAGATGGACGCGGCCGATTCCGCGTTCGAGCAGGCCGAACACGACCGCGCGCGACGACCCGCCCGCCCCCAGCACCAGCGCCTCGTCGGCGCTGTCCCAGCCCGGCGCGCTGGCATCGAGATTGTTGATGAAACCCTCGACGTCGGTGTTGGTCGAGCGCAGTTCACCATCGGCAAACCACAGCGTGTTGGCTGCACCCACGGCCGTTGCGCGCGCATCGGGCGTCGACAGCGCCAGCACGCCCTCCTTGTGCGGGATGGTGACGTTGGCGCCGACGAAGCCGCGCAGCGACAGCCGCAGCACGAAGTCGCGCAGATCGTCGGGCGGCACCGCCTCGATGACATAGCCGCCCTCGATGCCGAGCGTGCGCAGCCAGTAATGATGGATCAACGGCGAGCGCGAATGCGCCGCCGGCCATCCGATCAGACAGGCTGCGGGAGCCTTGGTCACGGTCATCCTTCCCTAAAGGAGTGTTGGAGGCGATCCATTTCGCGTCCGACCGGCTCTGTCAAGCGCGCGAGCGCCGCATCGCCGCGGCCACGACCGCCGCCAGCGCCAGCGCCGCCCCGGCGGCAAACCAGATCGCGGCGAGGTTGATCCAGGCATCTTGCTGAGGAGGCACCCCCACCCCAGCCCTCCCCCGCAAGCGGGAGAAGGGGCGCACCTCACCTGGTGGCGACAACGAAGCTTAATTCCATCGCGCCGCTAGCTTGCCGCGGCGTCATCGGCCGCGGGCGGCGCCGTCCCTGTCGCGCCCTTGATGTCGGCGACCGCGCGCGCGATGGTCTCGCGATAACGCGCGCGCGACCGCGTGACGCCATGGGTCAATAGCGCGCGGCGGACCGCGGGCGATGCCCCCGTGATGAACAGCCTGATGCCCTGGCGATGTGCCTTTGCGGCGACGCGTCCCAGCACGTTCGCCGCCGTCGAGTCCAGGAACGGGACCGCGGCAAAATCCACCACGAAAGCCTTGCGCTTGTCGGCGATTTCGTCGAGCACGCCTCCGATTGCGGAGGCGGCACCGAAGAAAAACGCGCCCGTGATGCGATAGACCAGCACGTCGCGATCGACCGCGAGGCCGGGATCGTAGGGCACGCGCTCGCCATTCCCGTCATCGGGGCGATCGGCCGCCACCAGCGGCGACCGCTCCTCGATGCCGGTCATCTCCGCCATGCGATGGATGAACAGCACCGCGCCGAGCGCGAAGCCGACCAAAATGCCTTCGGTCAGATCGCGGAAGATCGTGAGCAGGAAGGTGGCGAGCAGCACGACGGCATCACCCCAGGAGGAGCGCAACAGCGTCGCGAATTCCTGCTTCTCCGCCATGGTCCAGGCGACCACGACGAGCACGGCGGCGAGCGCGGCCAGCGGGATGTAGCTTGCCAGCGGCGCCGCGATCAGCATGAACAGCAGCAGGAAGACCGAATGCAGCATGCCGGCGAGCGGCCCGCGGGCGCCGGCGCGGATGTTGGTGGCGGTGCGCGCGATCAGGCCGGTGACGCAGATGCCGCCGAACAGCGCCGAGCCGACATTGGCCGCGCCTTGCGCCACCAGCTCGCAATTGGAGCGGTGGCGGCGTCCGGTCATGCCGTCGGCCACCACCGCCGACAGCAGCGATTCGATCGCGGCCAGCAGCGCGAACGCGATCGCGTCGGGCAGCACCGCTTTCGCCTTCTCCAGCGAAAACGCGGGCAGTGCCGGCGACGGCAATTCGCGCGGGATACCGCCGAAGCGCGATCCGATGGTTTCGACCGGCAGCGACAACACCGCACACACGATCGCCGCGAATACGACCGCGATCAGGATGCCGGGCCAGGACGGCCGCCAGATCCGCAAGGCAGCGATGATGGYAATGCTGACGATTGCGACCGCGACCGCGGACGGATTGATCGTGTGCAGGCCTCCGGCCAGCGCGACGAGCTTTGGCACGAATTCGCTGGGCTCCTTCGCGACAAGCGTGATCCCGCCGAGATCGCGGAGCTGGCTTGCGAAGATGATCACGGCGATGCCGGCGGTGAAGCCGACCGTCACCGGATAGGGGATGAACTTGATGTAGGTGCCGACGCGCAGGAAGCCGGCGGCGATCAGGAACAGCCCCGCCATCAGGGTGGCGAGGATGACGCCGTCGACGCCGTGACGCTCAGTGGTCGCCGCAACCAGCACAATGAAGGCGCCGGCTGGTCCGCCGATCTGGAACCGGCTGCCGCCGAGCAGCGAGGCGATGAAGCCGCCGACCACCGCTGTGTAGAGGCCGCGGTCCGGTGTCACGCCCGAGGCGATCGCGATCGCCATCGACAGCGGCAGCGCGACGATCGCAACGGTGAGGCCCGCGAACACATCGGCGCGGAAATCCGCCAGCCCATAGCCCTCGCGCCACACGGTGACGAGCTTTGGCAGATAGAGTTCGGTAAAGGTCGGTCGACGAAGCTCGTGCAGCTTGCCTGCGGGTTCGCCTGTGATGCTCATGTCAGCAAAGTGCTCCGCTGCCCCACAACGCTCCGATGCATCGTGCGGCCGCGGTCCCGGGCGCGACGGTGCGTTAGCTCAGCCCGCTTGCGAGCATGATCCTCGCGCGATCACGCTCCGATCCGACGCGGCGGCCCGGGCTCCCTCAGGCGAACGCCACGTCCTCCGCTGTCGCTGCGTGCCTGCTCGCCGATCAGCTCGACGCCGGCCCGATCAAAGGCTTCGACCACCTTCATCAAGGTCTCGACCACGCCGCGAACGTTGCCGGTGCTCGCCTCCATCCGCTGGATGGTCGGCAGAGATACGCCGGCAAGTTCGGCCAGGGTTTTCTGGTCAATGCCGAGCAGCGCGCGGGCCGCCCGCATCTGGAACGACGTGATCACCTTGGCCTCACGTATCAGAGCTTATAAATGATATCTGGCGCATGTACAATGATGTAAAATACATCATTGAGAGGCCAATGCAAGGGGCTGCCCGTCAGTCTCCTCCGCATTGAGAGGCCAATGCAAGGGGCTGCCCGTCAGTCTCCTCCG
>NZ_JBFULT010000130.1:0-14376 GCF_054049755.1 Bradyrhizobium sp. P5_C11_2 | reverse complement strand
TAGCTGGGCCTGGCGGGAAAACGCAACCGCACAGCCGCGACGCTGTCGCACGGTGACCAGAAGCTGCTCGACATTGCGCTGGCGCTGGTGCTCGAACCGAAAGTGCTGCTGCTGGACGAGCCGACCGCCGGCATGGGCCCGGAAGAGCGCTGGCGCATGATCGACAAGGTGCGCGAGCTCTGGGAGCGCGAGAAGATCACCGTCGTCTTCATCGAGCACGACATGGACATCGTGTTCAAGATCGCACCAAAAATCGTCGTGCTCTGTTACGGCCGCATTCTCGCCACCGGCACGCCCGACGAGATCCGCAACAACACCGCGGTGATCGAGGCCTATCTCGGCACCGAACATGCGGGAGCCGCCGCATGAGCGCAGCCATCATCGAGGTCGCCGATCTCGACGTCTATTACGGCACCAGCCAGATCCTGTTCGGCGTCAGCCTGTCGGTACGTCARGGCGAGACCATGGCGCTGTTGGGGCGCAACGGCGCCGGCAAGTCCACCACCATGAAGGCGATCATGGGCCTGGCGCCGCCGCGGCGGGGCAAAGTGAGCCTGCGCGGCGCGGTGATCTCCGGCCTCAAGCCGCACAGCATTGCGCGCGCCGGGCTCGGCTTCGTGCCGGAGGACCGCCAGATCTTTCCTGAGCACACGGTCGAGGACAATCTTGTCATCGGCAAAAAGCGCGGACCGGACGGCGAGGACGTATGGTCGATCAAGCGCATCTACGAGGTCTTTCCGCTGCTGGAGCCGCTGCGCCATCGCATCGCGGGGCGCCTGTCGGGCGGCGAGCAGCAGATGCTTGCGATCGCGCGCACGTTGATGGGCAATCCGGCGCTGCTGCTGCTCGACGAGCCGAGCGAGGGGCTTGCGCCGATCATCGTGCAGCGGATCGGGGAGTTGTTACGGCAGCTCCGCTCGCTCGGTTCGACCGTGTTGATCGCCGAACAGAACATGCATTTCTGCCTGGGCCTGGCGAGCCACGCCACGGTGATCGACAAGGGCCAGATCGTCTATGCGGCTGACATCGATGAGCTGAAGGCCAACGACGCGATCCGTCGCCGTTATCTGGCCCTCTAGCCGGGCTGCCGGAGCCAACAGGGCCCCGAAAGAAGAAAACCATCGTCCCGGCCTCCCGGCACGGAAGGAGTTTTCTTTCCCGGGACCAAAAAAGCCAATCGCTTCCATTGCTGATCGGGGCGGAAACGACGACATTCTGTCCAGAAATCAAACGACTGGCCTGATCATGGAACGCACTGGATTTGAACCGTTTGGCGAGCGCCTGGTGTCTGCGACGGACACCCAGCCGCGTTCGCGCGCGTCAAAATACCTGCTCCGGGCCGGAACGGGCCTGTTCTGGTCCCTGGTTGCGGCCATCGTGTTTGCGCGTGCGGCGTTTTTCGAGCCGGGCGTCTATGACAGCTTCAGCCGCGTTGCCTCGCTCGCCAAGAGCCTGATCTTCTGAGGCATCGCATCGGGGCCTGAGGACAGAACTTCCCTCGGGCCTGATATGTCGAAAACTTATTTCCCAACCGGGTCGTCCTGCGTATAAATCCTTCTCCTCCGGGAGAGATTTGTGTCGCAGAATCAAGCATCCAGTTCGGCCACGGCCAAGCCGGCCACCACCGCAAGCCGCCTTCTCGCGCTGATCCCCGGCGTTCTCCTCTGTATCGCTGTCGCCGGTGTCTCGGCCCTGCTGGAGCGGGCGGAACTGGGCGTTTTCGAGCATCCCTATGTCGAGGCGCTGGTGATGGCGATCCTGCTCGGCATGGCCTTGCGCAGCTTCTGGAAGCCCGCGCCACGCTGGCAGGCCGGTATCGCCTTCAGCGCCAAGCAGCTGCTCGAAGTCGCGGTGATGCTGCTCGGCGCTTCCATCAGCTTTGCCGCCATTGCGGCCTCGGGCGTCGCGCTGCTGGCCTCGATCGCCGCCGTCGTCGTGGTCGCGCTCAGCGCCAGCTTCGGCCTCAGCCGCCTGCTCGGTCTCTCGACCCGGCTGTCGATCCTGATCGCCTGCGGCAACTCCATCTGCGGCAATTCGGCGATCGCGGCGGTGGCCCCGATCATCGGCGCCAACAATGATGAGATCGCGTCCTCGATCTCCTTCACCGCGATCCTCGGCGTCATGATGGTGCTGGGGCTGCCGCTGCTGATTCCGCTCCTTCAATTGTCCGCCACGCAATACGGCATCCTCGCGGGCCTGACCGTCTATGCCGTGCCGCAGGTGCTGGCGGCGACAGTGCCGGCCGGGCTCGTCAGCACGCAGATCGGCACGCTCGTCAAACTGATGCGCGTGTTGATGCTCGGGCCCGTCGTCGTCGGCCTGTCGCTGGTGGCTTCGCGTTGGCAGAGCGACGCCAAGAAGACCAGTGTCGGATTCTTCCGCCTTGTGCCCTGGTTCATCCTCGGCTTCCTCGTGCTGGCAACGTTGCGTTCGCTCGAGATCGTGCCGGCCACCGTCGTAGGGCCGGTGACGAAGATCACGGGTTTTCTCACGGTGGTGTCGATGGCCGCGCTCGGGCTCGGCGTCGACGTGCGCGTGCTCGCCAATGTCGGCGGCAGGGTGACCGCGGCCGTGACGCTGTCGCTGATGCTGCTGCTCGGCATCAGCATCGCACTGGTGCACTGGTTCAAGTGAGGGGCGCGAAGGTGCCGTAGGGTGGGCAAAGGCGCGAAAGCGCCGTGCCCACCGTTCGGTTCGGCGTGCGACCAAGATGGTGGGCACGCTTCGCTTTGCCCACCCTACGAGACCGTCATCCCCGCAAGCGGGGCGAGGTGAAGTCAGATCACATCCGCCAGCGAAGCGCCGTGCAGCTCGATGTTGAGCCCTTGCATGCCCAGATCGCTGATCTCGCCGCCCATCGCCTTGATGCTCTCCTCGCGGATCAAGGACATCAGTCCGCGGCGCAGCGCCAGAAATTCCGACGACATCATCATCGATTGCTGCCGCGGCCGCTCCAGCGGAATCGGGATTTCGGCCTTGATCGAGCCGGGGCGCGCGGTCATGCAGTAGACCCGATCAGACAGGAAGATCGCCTCGTCGATGTCGTGGGTGACGAACAGCACCGAGATCTTCAGCCGCTGCCACATGTTGGTGAGGATCTGCTGCATGATGACCCGGGTCTGAGCGTCGAGCGCGCCGAACGGCTCGTCCAGCAGCAGGACCTTCGGTCCCGTGGCGAGCGCGCGGACGATGCCGACGCGCTGCTTCATGCCGCCGGAGAGCTTTTCCGGATAATGCTTCTCGAAGGCCTCCAGCCCTGCCAGCCCGAGCAGGGTGCGCGCCGCGCGCTCGCGCTGGGAGCGCGCCATGCCGCGCATCTTCAGGCCGAACTCGACATTCTCCCGCACCGTCTTCCAGGGAAACAGCGAATATTGCTGGAACACCATGCCGCGCTCGGCGCTGGGGCCGTTGACCTTCTCGCCGTCGACGGTGACCACGCCGGTGGTCGGCTTGAGGAAGCCCGCGACCGCATTGAGCAGCGTCGACTTTCCGCAGCCGGAAGGACCGACGATCGAGACGAACTCGCCCGGATTGACGTGGATCTGGGTGTCGGTGACGGCCTCAACCGGTCCCTCGATGCTGTCATAGCTCAGCGAAAAATTCCTGACCTCGATATGGCCCTGCGGTGCTTTGGCCAGGATCTCGTTCATTTCAGCCTCCACGGCATCACCAATTGTCCGGCGCCCCGGATCAGCAGGCTCGAGCCGAGGCCGAGCACGCCGATCGCGATCATGCCGAGCGCAATGTCGGCATACTGAACCAGCGAATAGGCCTCCCAGGTGAAATAGCCGATGCCGTATTGCCCGGAGATCATCTCGGCGGCGATCAGCGACACCCAGGCGACGCCCATGCCGACGGTGAGGCCGGTGAAGATGTGCGGCAGCGAAGCCGGGAAATAGACTTCACGGAAGATCGAGCGCTCGCGCGCGCCGAGACATTGCGCGGCGCGCACCAGCACGGGATCGACCAGCGACATGCCGTGCAGCGTATTGACCAGGATCGGGAAGAACGAGCCGAGGAAGGTGATGTAGACGATGCTCTGCTCGTTGGTCGGCCACAGCATGATCGCCATCGGCACCCAGGCGATCGCCGGGATCGGCCGCAGCACCTCCGCCACCGGGAAGATGATCTCATGCACCAGCTTGAAGCGGCCCATGATCAGCCCGAGCGGCACCCCGACGATGGCCGCAAGCGAGAAGCCGATGAAGATGCGCCGGCAGCTCAAGAGGATGTGCAGCAGGAATTTTGGATCGTGGATCGCCTTGGTGAAGCTCGCATAGACCGCGAGCGGCGAGGGCACGTTGGTGAAGCGCACGAAGAACACGACGCGGTAGGTCGTGAGCAGGTGCCAGACCAGCAGGAAGGCGAGCAGCGACATGATGCCGATCGCGATCGCGCGCAGCCCGCCGCGGTTCAGCCGGTACCAGCGCAGCGCAAGCGTACCGAAGGAGGCCGGCGTCGCGGGCGATGCGGCGGGGACGGGGTCCGCCTCCGCGGTACCTGCCGGCATGCTGTCCTCGGAATGTCTGAGGATGGCGGGGCTGCTCACGTCTTGCCTCCGCTGACCGCCGCCTTCACCGCGTCGTCGAAGCCGAGCACCTTGCCGCTGATCTTGGCGGCATGGGCCTCGGCGTCCTTCTTCAGCAGGAACGGCGCCACCTCGCCATCGCCGACCGCGAAGAAGGCCTGGTCGGCGAACAGCTTGATGCCGCGCGTGGTGTCGAAGACGTAGGCGACGTTGATCTTCCTGCCCTTGGCCTTGTAGTCGGCATAGGCCCCCAGCGTGCAGGCCGCCGACGCAAACGGCAGGATGCCGGCCCCGTCGACCCAGACCTCGCCGGCCTTGCGCGGATCGGCGATCGGTTTCTTGCAGAAGGTGTCTTCGCCTGAAATCTCGTAATTCTTCGTGCTGCCGAGTTGCGCGTCATAGTCGAGCTTCATCTCGGCATAGGCCTTGCGGATGTAGGAATCATCGACCCACTTCTTCGGATCGAACTCCTTCATGCGGCCGAGATTCTGCAGCACCTTGACGTCGGTCGTGGCGGCATCGATCAGTGCCGGCTTGACGGTCGGGTCGGTGGTCATGTTGCCGCTGGGACCGAGGAAGATGTAGACGACCTCCTTGCTGATGCCGGTCCATTCCTGAATCTTTTCGGCGGCAAGTTTTGGATCATCCCGCAGCCACTGGTTGGCGGCGATGACCGCCTTCAGATAGGCGATGACGACCTCCGGATATTTCTCCGCAAAGTCGGTGCGGACGACGATGCCGTGGAAGGTCGGCAGGTTGGTCTCGACGCCATCAAAAATCTTTCGCGCGAAGCCGCGGAACGGCAAGAGCTCGGCGAAGGGAACGAAGTCGGCATGCGCGTCGATCTTCTTCTCCTGGAGATTGGTCGAGCCGACCTCCGGGCTCTGGCTGACGAGCTGGAAGAAATCGGCCGGATAGCCACGGTCCTGCATCGCCTTCAGCACCATGCCGTGCGCGGCGGAGCCGAAGGGAACGCTGACGAGCTTGCCCTTGAGATCGGCGAATTCGTAATAGGGTGAGTCCTTGTGGACGACGATGCCGTTGCCGGAGCCGGACAGGCTGTAGGCGGCGATGCCGATCAGCCGGCTCTTGCTCTCGGGATTGGTTTCGAAGGTGAAGCCGTTCACGATCAGCGGATAGTCGCCCATCATGCCGATCTGCAGCTTGTTCGCCATCATCGCGTTGGTGACGGGCGGACCGGACGTGAAGTTCTGCCACTCCAGCTCGAACTTGATGTTGGAATATTTGCCGTCCTTCGGCAGGTATTTTTCGAGGAGATGCAACTGGCGGATGACGACGCCGGCGGTCACCGTGTTGGTCGTGGTGTCCTGCGTTCCGATGCCGAGCGTGACGGTTTCCGCAATGGCCGGCTGTGCGAGGAGAAGCGCCAGCGACGTCACCGACATCGCGATCGAGAGCGTGGGAAGATGGCGGACCATTCTCATCCTCATTCGGTTGGATGTGCTGTGGTTGCCATGATTGGGTGAGGGCGCGGGCAGGGCAAATCCGGAATTACCGTCGCAGTCGATTAGTTGCCRGGAAAAGCTGATTGCATACTCCTTGGGCAGTCCTGCACGATAAAGCCGCTTGCATGTGCATCCGCGCGGGTCGCCGCCGGTTTTAGTCGGCCGCCTGGCCGCGCATCTCTTCCAGCACGTCGGGCCGGCAGACCACGATCTGCGACCGCTTGGTCAGCACGATTCCCTTCTCCTGCATGCGCTTCAGGCTGATCGTGACCCATTGCCTGGTGGCGCCGACCATGTGGGCGATGTCGGCATGAGTGAAGGCGGCCGCGATCACCCGGCCGTCGGCATCCTCGACGCCATAGAGCTCGACGAGATGCAGCAGCAGGTGCGCGAGCCGCTGCGTGATCGAGCGCGTTCCCAGCATCTGGGCCAGCGCCGAATAGCACTTGCCCTTGAAGGTCAGCCCTTCGATCAGGCCGATGGCCAGATTGGGGATCTCCACGGCAAGCGCCCGCAGCTCTTTTCCGGGCAGGTGCACGACACTGCAATTGCTGGATGCAACGCCGGACCATTGGTGCACGGTGCCCTCGAACACTTCGGGCCCGCCGACGAAATTGCCGACATGCCAATAGGCCAGCRTGATCTCGCGCCCGAGCGGAGAGGTGTAGAACACGCGAATGCGGCCGCTCTCGATCAGCCAGATGCCGTCATGCTTGCCGCCCTGGCTKAACAGCGTCTGGCCGCGGTTGAGCACCTTGCGGCGGCCCTGCTTCAGCACCAGCTCGCGCTCGCGCGGCGTCAGCTTGTCCATCAGCGGCGGCGGTCCGCCGATCCATTGCTGGTTCTCGGTGAGCAGCAGCGAGGAGCTGCCGGCAGGCCGACCCGTTGCGGGAACCGTCCCGCGAACCACACTGGCCGCCTGCAACATCACCTGCCTCCGGAACGTTCAAATCGTTCTAAAGAGGAGCAATGTCCGTGCCAGATGGGGTTAGGAACCGGGCGATATGCATGAAGCCGTCGTCCTGGCGAAAGCCAGGACCCATTACCACAGGCGTGTGTGGGTGCACGCCGCTGTGGCCACAACCCGCTTTCGCAACTCGCTCTTGGGGTAATGGGTCCTGGCTTTCGCCAGGACGACATTGAATGTTGAGCTAGCGCCCCGCCAAACTCAGCAAATACGGCTTGGGATAAATCCCCCGATTGTGCCCGTCCGAAAACGAGATGTTCAGCCCGTAGCCGAGATCGCCGATCTCGGTGATGGCGATGCCCGGGAAGCGTTCGGGGAAGCGGCCGTCGAAGCGGGCGCGGGTGCAGTGGGCGCATTTGCAGGAGAGGCGGAGCTGCTCGGCGGGAAGGCTGAGTTGATCGGCCTGCGCGGTGCGGACAAGCAGCGTCGCGAGATCGGCGCTTGCTTCATAGTCGGCCACGGTCGGCGGCACCAATGCGGTCACGGTCATGACGAACCTCCGACTCTCTTCTACGCGGGCGCGGCACCGCCGCGATAGCAACTAATTGCCAGCGCGGATGCGCGGCGGGAGTGGTCGTCTGCGCTTGCTGCCTCATCTTCAATCATCGCCCGCGAAATGTGAAACTAATCGACCGGGAATTTCAGTTCGGCGTTGCCGGAATCCCGCCTCTCCGAAACCTTGTGCGCAATCGATGGCTAAGGAGAGACAACGGATGAGTGCCTTTCAGAAGGAAACGGTTTTGTCGGTCAGGCACTGGACCGACAGCCTGTTCAGCTTCACGGCGACGCGCGATCCCGGCTTCCGCTTTCAGAACGGCCAGTTCGCGATGATCGGGCTGGAAGTCGAGGGCAAGCCGTTGATGCGCGCCTACAGCATGGCGAGCGCCAATCACGAGGAGGCGTTGGAGTTCTTCTCGATCAAGGTTCAGGACGGCCCGTTGACCTCGCGCCTGCAGAAGATCCGGGAGGGCGACGTCATCCTGGTCGGCCGCAAGGCCACGGGCACGCTGATCACCGRCAAYCTCATYCCRGGCAAGCGGCTGMTRYTGCTCTCGACCGGSACGGGSCTYGCGCCGTTCGCGAGCCTGATCAAGGACCCCGACGTCTACGARMAKTWCGAGACCATCGTGCTSGYSCATGGCTGCCGCCARGTCTCCGAGCTCGCCTATGGCGAGCACCTCGTCGACGGCTTGCGCAATCACGAATTCTTCGGGCCCCTGATCCGCGACAAGCTGGTCTACTACCCGACGGTCACCCGCGAGCCGTTCAAGAACCGCGGACGCATCACCGATTTGATCGCATCCAACCAGATGTTCGACGATATCGGGCAGTCCGGCCTCGATATCGGGACGGATCGCATCATGCTGTGCGGCAGCCCGGGAATGCTGGAGGAGCTGCACGAAATGCTCTCCGCGCGCGGCTTTGTGGAGGGGAACCACAGCCAGCCCGGCCATTTCGTGATCGAGAAGGCTTTCGTCGAGCGGTGAGGACAAATCGCATCGCGGCGACAACTAATTGCTATCGCCGAGAAGCCCCCTGAACAAATCTGATGCAACGGCGCCGGACCTGCCGGCGAACCAGGAGCAAGCGATGGCACTAGATCAGATCGTCGACGGACTTTCGGAGGTTTCCTGCGATGTGCTGGTCATCGGCGGCGGCACGGCCGGCCCGATGGCGGCGCTCAAGGCGAAGCTGAAGAACCCGAAGGCCAATGTCGTCCTGCTCGAAAAGGCCAACGTCAAGCGTTCCGGCGCGATCTCGATGGGCATGGACGGGCTCAACAACGCCGTCATCCCCGGCTACGCCACGCCGGAGCAGTACACCAAGGAAATCACCATCGCCAATGACGGCATCGTCGACCAGAAGGCGGTCTATAAATACGCGCAGAACTGCTACAAGATCATCGAAGAGCTCGACAGTTTCGGCATCCGCTTCCTGAAGAACGAGAACGGCGACTATGCCGTCAAGAAGGTGCATCACATCGGCACCTACGTGCTGCCGATGCCGAACGGCGAGACCGTGAAGAAGGCGCTCTACCGCCAGCTCCGCCGCGCCCGCATCCTGATCTCCAACCGCTACATGGCGACGCGGCTCTTGAAATCCGCCGACGGCCGCATTGCCGGCGCGATCAGCGTCAACACCCGCACCGCCGAGATCCTGGTGATCAAGGCCAAGGCGGTGATCCTGTGCATGGGCGCCGCCGGCCGCCTCGGTCTGCCGACCTCCGGCTACATGTTCGGCACCTACGAGAACGCCGCCAATTCCGGCGACGGCTACGCCATGGCCTATCACGCCGGCGCCGCGCTGGCGAACCTCGAATGCTACCAGATCAATCCACTGATCAAGGACTATAACGGCCCGGCCTGCGCCTATGTCGCCGGACCCTTCGGCGCCTTTACCGCCAATAATGAAGGCTCGCGCTTCATCGAATGTGACTACTGGTCCGGCCAGATGATGCTGGAGTTCTACAACGAGTTGCTGTCGGGCAAAGGACCGGTGTTCCTTCAGCTCAAGCATTTGCATCCCGACACCATCTCCGAGATCGAATCCACCTTGCACAAGGTCGAGCGTCCCACGCGCGGCCTGTTCCAGCAGGGACGCGGCGTCGACTACCGCAGCGAGTCGATCGAGATGCATATCTCGGAGATCGGTTTCTGCTCCGGCCACAGCGCCTCCGGCGTGTTCGTCGACGACAATGCCCGCACCACCGTGCCCGGCCTCTATGCCGCCGGCGACATGGCGAGCGTGCCGCACAATTACATGCTGGGTGCCTTCACCAACGGCTCGGTCGCCGGCATCGACGCCATGGAGTTCGCCGACAGCCACGACTTTGCGGAATTCGACGCGGCAGACGTCGCCAAGGAACGCGACCGCGTGCTGGCGCCGACCAGGCGCGAGGACGGCATTCCACCGAACCAGGTCGAGTACAAGACCCGCCGTCTCGTCAACGACTATCTCCAGCCGCCAAAGGTCACGCGCAAATACGAGCTCGGCATGCGCCGCCTCGCCGAAACGCGGCAGGACATGCAGGAGCACATGATCGCCCGCAACGCGCACGAATTGCTCCGCGCGCTCGAAGTGCAGTCGATCATGGATTGCGCCGACATGGCGGTGCATGCCTCGCTCTACCGCGAGGAAAGCCGCTGGGGCCTCTATCACTGGCGCACGGATTTTCCGGAGAAGGACAACGAGAACTGGTTCTGCCACACGCTGCTCTCCAAGCAGGACGGCAAGATGACCAGCGAGAAGCGCGCGGTGGAGCCCTATGTCGTGCCGATCGCGGACGACGAGAAGGACCTCTACGACAAGCAACGCATCCGCGCCACCGCCTGATCCACCGCACAAGCAACAGGAGAATTACGATGCCTCTCGCGTCCTATCAGACATCGGTTCCGGTGGTCGTCGACGACGCCAAATGCATCGCCGACAAGGGCTGCACGGTCTGCGTCGACGTCTGCCCGCTCGACGTGCTGCGCATCAGCGACATGACCGGCAAGGCCTACATGGCCTATGATGAATGCTGGTACTGCATGCCCTGCGAGGCGGATTGCCCGACCGGCGCCGTCACCGTCAACATTCCCTATCTGCTGAGGTAGTCATGGCGAGCCCGTTCGAGTCCTATGACGATCTCGAAGACGCCGACGAGCGGCTTCAGGCCGCCGATCCCGCCGAGCGCCGCGTCGCCATCATCGCACTCGGCCATTCCGGCGATCCGGCGGCGGTTGCGCATCTCGCCAACATGGTGGCCGATCCCGATGCCGGCGTGCGCCAGCAGGTCGCGATGGCGCTCGGCGAATTCGACGGGCCGGAGTCGGCGAGGGCGCTGATCAAGCTGTTGGTTGATCCTGAAAGGATCGTGGCGTCGGCCGCGGCCGACAGCATGGCGGAGTTCAAGGATCCCGCCTGTGCCGAGATCATCCTGCCGCTGGTCAAGCACGCCCACGCCTTCGTCCGCATGGGCGCGTTGCGCGCGCTGAAGGAGCTGCGCTGCAAGGATACGCTGAAGCCGGCGCTGGAAGCGCTGCTGGATTCTGACGCCGCGGTGCGCGTGCAGGCGATCGGCGTGATCGGCTTCCTGAAGCTGGAAGAATCGATCCCCGCGCTGACCGCGCTGATCAACGATCCCGACGCCCATGTGCGCCGCGCCGCCGTGAGCGCGCTGGCGTTCTCGCAGCTGAAACCCGCGGCGGAGACGATCACGCGTGCGTTGAAGGATTCCGACTGGATGGTGCGCGAGATGGCGGCGGAAACGCTCGGCCTCAACGTCAATGGTTCGCTTGCGGCCGATCAACTGGTCGCGTGCCTTGCCGACGAATTCTGGCAGGTGCGGCTGAAGGCGATCCGCAGCCTCGGCAAGATGAAGATCGAGCGCGCGGTGCGCCCGATCGGCAATTGCATCAACCACGACCAGGCCAATTTGCGGAAAGAGGCGGCTGCCGCGCTCGGCGAGATCGCCCATCCCGACGGCGAAGCGTTCCTGGCCGTCATCGCCGACGATGCCGATCCCGATGTGCGCAAGAATGCACGCTGGGCGCTCCAGCAGATTGCAGCCCGCAAGGCGCGCGCAGGCGCATAAAGGCGCGGGCAGGGGCATAGCGGCTCTTCGCTGCCGGTCTGGACTTCCCGTGCCAGACGTTTATTGGTCTTCGCCAATGGGATCGGCTGCTCTCAACGCGGCCGGTCCGAAAAACAGCGAGGACGCGGGCCATGACGACTTTGACGGTTAAAGATCTTCTCCCAGAGGACGGCACGCGGGGAACGCTCGTCGGCCGCGTCTGGCTGCCGCAGGTCAATGGTCCAGCCGTGGTCGCCGTGCGCGCCGACGGTGTCTTCGACGTCACCGCAAGGTTTCCGACCGTCAGTGCGCTCTGCGAAGAGGACAATCCGGCCAAGGCGCTTGCCGCGACCAAGGGCGAACGCATCGGCGATCTCGACGCCATCGTGGCCAACACGGCACCCGACGGGCGTGACCCCAAGAAGCCCTGGCTGCTCGCGCCGGTCGATCTCCAGACTCTGAAGGCCGCCGGTGTCACTTTCGCCATCTCGATGCTGGAGCGCGTGATCGAGGAGCGGGCCAAGGGCAATCCGGCCTCGGCCGAAGCAATCCGCAAAGAGGTGACACGGCTGATCGGCGACGACCTGTCGAAGCTCAAGCCGGGCTCGGATCAGGCGATGCACCTGAAGCAGGTGCTGATCGATCAGAACGCCTGGAGCCAGTATCTCGAGGTCGGCATCGGCCCCGACGCCGAGGTCTTCACCAAGGCGCCGACTATGTCCTCGGTCGGCACCGGCATGGATGCCGGTCTGCATCCGAAATCGACCTGGAACAACCCGGAGCCTGAGCTGGTGCTGTTCGTCTCCAGCCGCGGCAAGATTGTCGGTGGTGCGCTCGGCAACGATGTCAATCTGCGCGACTTCGAGGGGCGCTCGGCGCTGCTGCTCTCGAAGGCCAAGGACAACAACGCCTCCTGCGCGATCGGCCCGCTGCTGCGCCTGTTCGACGACAGTTTTACGCTCGACGACGCGCGCAAGCTCGACATCAGCCTGAACGTGAAGGGGGCGGACGGTTTTGTCCTCGACGGCCACTCCTCGATCAGCAAGATCAGCCGCGATCCCACCGATCTGGTTGAGCAGACGATCGGGCCCGTGCATCAATATCCCGACGGCTTCGTGCTGTTCCTCGGCACCATGTTCGCGCCGGTCAAGGATCGCGACGCGCCGGGGCAGGGCTTCACCCACAAGCGCGACGACATCGTCACGATCGCAGCGCCCCAACTCGGCAAGCTCGTCAACCGCATGCGCGGCAGCGACCAGTGCGAACCCTGGACCTTCGGCATCGGCGCGCTGATGAAGAACCTGGCGCAGCGGAAGCTGATCTAGCTCGCTGTTCTTCGCCTCTCCCCGCGTGCGGGGAGAGGCCGGAATTCGCGCGCGAAGCGCGAATTCCGGGTGAGGGGGACTCTCCGCGAGTCGATTTGGTCGATAGACGTTGAACTCTCTCCACATCGTCATTGCAATAACGGGATTGAGCAGCGAGCGCTTATCTCTCCCCGTCACCCTGAGGTGCGCGCTCTGCTGCGCGGAGCGTTGCAGGGCAAGCCTCGAAGGGCGACGGCCCGGCTGCGTCGGGGCCGCTCATCCTTCGAGGCTCTCCATGGGACGCGCTGCGCCCCATGGCTCGCATCTCCAGCGACAACGGCTTCGCCGTTGCGCGGGGATGACGGAACCAATAGTGCCCTCATTGCGCGCGCAGCGAAACAGTCCGGCCTACGTCATTTCCTTCATCTCCCCGTTGCATCGCTGGAACAAAATCGCGCTGGGCGTGTCATAGGACTGCCCTCCCGCTTCCAAGCCGCTCCGCGCAAATAGTCAGATAATATGACTAGTCGGAACCGATCTTCCGTGAAATAGTGCCTCCCGTCGCCCTAAAGGGCGATCTTTGGGTGCCATGTTACCAATCGGCGCCCGGGATAAACACTTGGGAGACACGCCTGATGACCCTCAAAGCCCTTTTTGTAGCCAGCGCCTCCGCCGCGTTGCTGCTAGCGCTGCCGGCCAGCGCCGGCCAGCTCACCATCGGCTTCTCGCAGATCGGATCGGAATCCGGCTGGCGCGCGGCCGAAACTTCCGTCTCCAAGCAGGAAGCCGCCAAGCGCCAGGTCAATCTCAAGATCGCCGACGCTCAGCAGAAGCAGGAGAACCAGATCAAGGCGATCCGCTCCTTCATCGCGCAGAATGTCGATGCGATCTTCCTTGCGCCCGTGGTCTCGACCGGTTGGGACTCGGTGCTGAAGGAGGCCAAGGAGGCCAAGATCCCGGTCGTGCTGCTCGACCGCGACATCGATCCCTCCGGCAAGGAGCTCTATCTCACCGCCGTCACCTCGGACAGCGTGCACGAAGGCGAGGTCGCCGGCGACTGGCTTGCGAAGACCGTCGGCGGCAAGGCCTGCAACGTCGTTGAATTGCAGGGCACGGTCGGCGCGAGCGTCGCCGCCAACCGCAAGAAGGGTTTTGACACCGCGATCGCCAAGCATGCGAACCTGAAAGTGGTGCGCAGCCAGACCGGCGACTTCACCCGTGCCAAGGGCAAGGAGGTGATGGAAAGCTTCATCAAGGCCGAAGGCGGCGGCAAGTCGATCTGCGCGGTCTATGCGCATAACGACGACATGATGGTCGGTGCGATCCAGGCGATGAAGGAAGCCGGCCTCAAGCCCGGCAAGGACATCCTCACCGTCTCGATCGACGCGGTTCCCGATATCTTCAAGGCGATGGTCGCCGGCGAAGCCAACGCCACCGTCGAGCTGACGCCGAACATGGCGGGCCCGGCGCTCGATGCCATCGCGGCCTTCAAGGACAAGGGCACCACGCCGCCGAAATGGATCCAGACGGACTCGAAGCTCTACACCGCCGCCGAC
>NZ_JBFULT010000129.1:0-14386 GCF_054049755.1 Bradyrhizobium sp. P5_C11_2 | reverse complement strand
CCCATACCGCGAGGTCTATCGATTGTGCGCGGTCGGAGTACCGAACGTCGAATCTTCGCCAAGCTTCTCCCTGTGGTTATGGGTCCCGGCCTTCGCCGGGACGACGGTCGAGAATGTGTGAGCGCCTTCCTGTCTCATGGACAAGGCCGCCGGAAATTATCCGCCCCACGGAATCATCCTCATCCCCGCATGAGGCCCCGCCCTCACCGCACGTCCCTGCAATAGACTTTTCCCGACCCGGGCGGCATCCTGCCGCCATCAACCGATAACGGAGCCTGCGGGCCACGCAGGCGGGGAAACGGATCATGTTGCAGACACGGTTCACGAAACTCGTCGGCGTGGAGCACCCGATCGTGCAGGGCGGCATGCAGTGGGTCGGGCGGGCCGAGCTGGTCGCGGCGGTCGCCAATGCCGGCGCGCTCGGCTTCATCACGGCGTTGACCCAGCCGACACCGGAGGACCTGACCAGGGAGATCGCACGCTGCCGCGACCTCACCGACAAGCCGTTTGGCGTCAACCTGACCATCCTGCCCGCGATCAAGCCGCCGCCTTATGCCGAGTATCGCGCCGCCATCATCGAGAGCGGCGTCACGGTGGTCGAGACCGCCGGCAACAAGCCGCAGGAGCATGTCGACGAGTTCAGGAAGCACGGTATCAAGGTCGTGCACAAATGCACCAGCGTCCGCCACGCGCTCTCGGCCGAGCGCATGGGCGTCGACGCGATCTCGATCGACGGCTTCGAATGCGCCGGCCACCCGGGCGAGGACGACACCCCCGGCCTGATCCTGATCCCGGCCGCCGCCAACAAGGTCAAGATCCCGATGATCGCCTCAGGCGGCTTCGCCGACGCCCGCGGTCTCGTCGCCGCGCTGGCGCTGGGCGCCGACGGCATCAACATGGGCACGCGCTTCATGGCCACCAGGGAAAGCCCGATCCACCAGTCCATCAAGGAGAAGATCGTCGCCAATGACGAGCGCGAGACCGAGTTGATCTTCCGCACCATGCGCAACACCTCGCGCGTCGCCAAGAACGCGATCTCGACCAAGGTGGTCGCGATGGAGAAGGAAGGCGCGAAATTCGAGGACATCCGCGAGCTCGTCGCCGGCGCCCGCGGCAAGATGGTCTATGCCACCGGCAATTCCGACGAAGGTATCTGGTCGGCCGGCCAGGTGCAGGGCCTGATCCAGGACATCCCCTCCTGCGCCGAGCTCATCTCGCGCATCGTGCGCGAAGCGGAAGCCATCATCCGGGAGAGGCTCGAAGGCATGCTCGCGAGCCCGGCGGCGCAAGCTGCGGAGTAATCGCTGACGTGATTTGAACACGGCGTCCGCCAGGCCGAAGGTATCCTCGCCCCGCTTGCGGGGAGAGGCGAAGAACGGCATCGCTCTTCATCCACAATCTCAATTGAGTCCGAGGTAACGCATGAAAGCCTACGTCTACGGCCTTGACGGCGCTAAGATTTCCGACGTCGCTCAACCAAAGCCTAAAGGCACGCAGGTGCTGGTTCGCGTCCGGGCCTGCGGGCTGAACCGCGCCGACACCGGCATGCGCAAGGGCCATGCCCACGGCGCGGCCGGCGGCGCCGGCACCGTGCTCGGCATGGAATGGGCCGGCGAGGTCGCCGAGCTCGGGCCCGACGCGAAAGGCGTCAAGGTCGGCGACCGCATCATGGGCTCGGGCGGCGCGGCCTTCGCGGAATATACGCTGGCCGATCACGGCCGGCTGTTCCGCGCGCCCTCGAACATGAACTTCGAGGAGGCGGCCACCCTCCCCGTCGCGCTCGCGACCATGCACAATGCCGTCGTCACCGTCGGCGGTGTGCAGCCCGGGCAAGCCGTGCTGATCCAGGGCGCGAGCTCCGGCGTCGGCCTGATGGCGATGCAGATCGCCAAGCTCAAGGGCGCCAAACTCGTGATCGGTTCCTCGACCGATCCTTATCGCCGCGGCCGGCTGACGGAGTATGGCGCCGACCTCGCCGTCGACTCCTCCGATCCCAAATGGGTCGACGAGGTGCTGAAGGCGACCAACGGCGAAGGCGTCGACCTCATCGTCGACCAGGTCTCGGGCCCGGTCGCCAACCAGAACCTCGCCGCCACCAGGGTCAAGGGCCGCATCGTCAATGTCGRCCGGCTCGGCGGCACGCACGCCGACTTCAACTTCGACCTGCACGCGGCGCGCCGCATCGACTATGTCGGCGTCACCTTCCGCACCCGCACCATCGAGGAGGTCCGCGAGATTTTTGAGGAGGTTCGCAAGGATATCTGGAGTGCGGTGGAAGCGCGAAAACTGCAACTGCCGATCGACAAGGTGTTTGCGTTCGACGACATCGACAGGGCGTTCGAGCACATGGAGGCGAACAAGCACCTGGGGAAGATCGTGGTGACGTTGTGATCCCTGGCCGGGCGACGAGCGCCCGGTCCCGTAGGGTGGGCAAAGGCGCGCAGCGCCGTGCCCACCATTCTTCCACACTCGCTGACCCGTGGTGGGCACGCTTCGCTTTGCCCACCCTACGAGATTGAGCAAGCAGCATCAGCGAGCATTCAATTCGGAAGCATTCGCAATAGCTTCGCTCCTGCAACTCACTTGCGACTACAGCTGTGAACTGCCGCTTGATGTTCACCCATAGGCTGCTAAATCCCCGCCATGACCTCCCAGCACAACAAGACATCGGTCGCGGCGATCTCTATCTTCGCCAGCGGCGGCATGGCGGCGGCCAAGTTCGCGGTCGGGATCGCGATCGGCTCGCTCGCGCTGATCTCGGAGGCCCTGCACTCCTCGGTCGACCTGGTCGCGACCATCATCACCTGGGCGGTGGTGCGGGTGTCGGACAAGCCGGCGGACGACGAGCATCATTACGGCCACGGCAAGCTCGAGAGCATCTCCGCGCTCGGCGTCACCGCCCTGCTCTACGTACTCGCCGGCGGCATCCTGGTCGAATCCTACAGCCGCCTGCGCGAGGGAACCCCGCCGCCGACGATCTCGGCCGTGCCGTTCGTCGTGCTGGTGATCGACATCGCGGTCAATCTCTGGCGCGCCCGCGCACTGCACCGTGCGGCGCGGGAAACGCGCAGCCAGGCGCTCGCCGCGGACGCGCTGCATTTCGCCTCCGACGTGATGGGCTCGCTCGCCGTGATCGTCGGCCTGATCCTCGCCGCCCTCGGCTTCTGGTGGGGCGATGCGGCGGCGGCCGCCGCGGTCGCCGTGATGATCGCGCTGCTCGGGCTGCGCATGGCCGGCTCGACCGTGCAGACGCTGGTCGATCGTGCGCCGGAAGGCGCGCAGGAAAAGGCCACCGCCGCGATCCGCAGCGTGCCCGGCGTGATCGACGTCGAGCGATTGCGGGTGCGCATGGTCGGTGCGACCTATTTCATCGACGCCATCGCAAAAGTGCCGCGAACCTATCCGATCGACCGCGTCGAGGAGATCAAGCGCAATGCGCAGGCGGCCGTGACCAAGACATTCGGCGATGCCGACCTCACCTTCACCRCCGTCCCCGTCGCGCGCGACAACGAGACCGTGCGCGACCGCATCATGGTGATCGCGCACAATTCGGGCCTCGCCATCCACCACGTCACAGTGCACGATCTCGGCGCCAAGCTGATCGTCGGCATCGACCTCGAGGTCGATGGCGAGATGGCGCTCGATGCCGCCCACGACGTCGCCAACACGCTGGAGCGCAACATCCAGGAGGAGTTCGGCGCGGACGTGGAGATCGACGTCCATATCGAGCCGCTGGAACCGGAACTTCCGTTCGGCGTCGATGCAGCGCCGGAACGGGTCCAGACCATTGCCGCTGCGCTCACGGAATATGCCGGCCGCGGCGAGATCCACGACATCCATAATGTGCGCGTCCGCAACACCGACGCCGGCGAGGTCGTCAATTTCCACTGCCGCGCCGCACCGTCGATGAGCGTGATCAAGGTGCACGAGCAGGTCGACGCGATCGAGCGCGCACTGCGCCGCGCTTTCCCGAGTGTGAAGCGTGTGATCAGCCACGCCGAACCGCCGCGCGCGTGAGGCGGCGCGACGGAGTCCGGCGTTCTCGTTTCGGACTCATCGCGATACGTAATGTTGCGGGCGTCCAACGCGCAAACTCCGCGTTGGATAAGAATAAATTCGCATTAACGATTCGTTGACTCTCGACAGCCTGCGAAAACTGGATTCAAATCGGACATGATTCGGAAGCGATGTGGGGCTGCTTCCGAGCTCAAGTTGCAAGCTGGTTTTCAGGGGGCCGAAGGCATGTCGCGTGCAGACGCCGCGAACGCGTGCGTCCAATCCGATTCGATCAAAGGATTGGCGCAATCGATCGCGAAACCTGCCTATCATCGGCTTTTGATCGCGGAGCCGGCGCTGCGCCGCGCCGTGCCGACGCTCATTATCGCGTTCCTGATCACGATCTGCCTCGGCGCGTTCGTGCAGGTCGTCGATCAGACGCGCCAGAAGCGGCAGGTGATCCGGCACGACATCTCGGCGCTCGCCGACCTGCTCGCCGAACGTATCGACCGTCTCACCTCCTCGCGGCAGGAACGACTGAAGAACATCGAGAACCTGCCGACGCTGCTGCCCGACCTGATCCCGTCCTGGGGCACGGCTTCGGGCCGCCATGTCATCGTCACCTCGGCCGGCATCGACCGCCGCATCCTCGCCCGCATTCCGATCGACAGCGATCCGGCCGGCAACGACCGCCTGCTCGATGCGATCACCACGGCGCAATTGCTGGCGTCGCCGCCGCGTGACAGCAACGTCTCCGACATGACGCTGCCGAACGGCAACGCTGCGATGGTGACGTCAAGGCCGATCAAGTCGCTGCCGGGCCTCGTCACCGTGATCCAGGAGCGCAACGAGCCGATCTGGGGCTCGGATGCCGCGCTCTCGGTGACGCTGTCGGCGACCACCGGCTTCGTCGTCCTGATCCTCGGCTTCGCCTTCCACTGGCAGTCGACCCGCGCCCGCGAGGGCGACCTGATCAACGACGCGGTGCGCGGCCGCATCGACACCGCGCTCAACCGCGGCCGCTGCGGCCTGTGGGACTGGGATCTGTCGCGCGGCCGGATCTTCTGGTCGCAGTCGATGTTTTCGATGCTCGGCCTCGACGGCCGTAACGAGCTTCTCACCTTCGGCGAGGTCAATGCGCTGGTGAAGTCTGACGACATCGACCTGTTCGAGATCGCCGACCAGCTCATCTCGGAGAAGATCGACCATATCGACCAGACCTTCCGCATGCAGCATGTCGACGGCCACTGGATCTGGCTCCGCGTCCGCTGTGAAAAGACCAGCGGCGCGACCGACTCCAGCGTTCACCTGATCGGGATCGCGGTCGACATCACCGAGCAGAAGAGCCTCGCCGAGAGGACCGTGGAAGCCGATTTGCGGCTGCGCGACGCAATCGAGACCATTCCCGAAGCCTTCGTGCTGTGGGACGCGAGCGACCGCCTCGTGCTCTGCAATTCCCACTTCCAGCGCCTGCACAAGCTGCCCGACTCAGCCGTCATTCCCGGCACATCCTACGAGACCGTGCTCGAAGTCGGCCGCATGCCGGAGGTTCGCACCCGCCACAACGAGACGGCAAGCCAGGGCCCGGGCGCGCGTACCTTCGAGGCGCAGCTCGACGACGGCAGCTGGCTGCACATCAGCGAGCGCCGCACCAAGGACGGCGGCTACGTCTCGGTCGGCACCGACATCACGCGCATCAAGGAGCACGAGCAGAAACTCGTCGACAACGATCTGCGCCTGCGCGCCACAGTCATCGACCTGAAGCGCTCGCAGGCCGCCCTCGAACGCCAGGCGGGTGAGCTCGCCGATCTCGCCGAGAAATACCAGCGCGAGAAGACCCGCGCCGAGGAAGCCAACCAGACCAAGTCGAAATTCCTCGCCAATATGAGCCACGAGCTGCGCACGCCGCTGAACGCGATCATCGGCTTCTCCGAGATCATGGGCTCGGGCATGTTCGGCGAGCTCGGCTCGGAGAAGTACCAGGAATACTGCCACGACATCCTGACCAGCGGGCATTACCTGCTCGAGGTCATCAACGACATCCTCGACATGTCCAAGATCGAGGCCGGCCGTATGAAGCTCGACATGGAAGAGCTTGACCTCGCGCGGACACTCGCCGAATCCCTGCGCGTCGTCTCRGGCCGCGCGCAGGACAAGCACCTGACGCTCGATGCCGATATCGCAAAATCCATCTCCGTCGTCGCCGACCGCCGCGCGACCAAGCAGATCATCGTCAACCTGCTCTCGAACGCGGTGAAGTTCACGCCGGACGGCGGGCGCATCGTGGTGCGCAGCCGGCAGCTCGACGACAGGATCGTGCTGATGATCGCCGACACCGGCATCGGGATTGCGCCGCATTCGCTGGCGCGGCTGGGGCGCCCGTTCGAGCAGGTCGAGAGCCAGCTCACCAAGACCTATCACGGCTCGGGACTGGGGCTTGCGATCGCCCGTTCGCTGGCGCAACTGCACGGCGGCTCGATGCGGCTGCGCTCGAAGCTCGAGGTCGGCACCGTCGTGCGCGTGACGCTGCCGCGCGATGCGATCAAGGCGGCGTCCGGGATATCGGCCGCGGCCTAGCACACGGCGGGAAGTTCGCCTGCGGCCATCMTTCGAGACGCCCGCCTCCGGCGGGCCCTCAGGATGAGGGCCGAATACGCGGCAGCAGTTTCAACGAACACCGATACAACGGAGCCTCATCCTGAGGAGCCCGCGAAGCGGGCGTCTCGAAGGACGAGGCGCTTGCTCGGGCCTCCAGCTCTGGCCCCTACAGCTGCAGCGTCGGCGCCACCTCGCGCGCGACGTTGACCAGCGCCGCGATCAGCGGCGTCATCGGGTCGCGCTGCGGGATCACCATGCCGATGCTGTAGTTGACCTCGGGATCGACGATCGGGATCGAGCGGACGGTGTCGGAGAGGCCGAGCGTCTCGGCAAGCTTGGCCGGCATCACGCTCGCCCAGCGCCCCGTCTTCACATGCGTGAACAGCACGAGCAGCGAGTTCGACGTCAGTGTCGGCGTCGCCTCCGCGCCGACCGAGAGCAGCGCGCGGTCGATGATGCGGCGGTTCTGCATGTCCGGCGTCAGGAGGCACAGCGGCACCTGCCCGACCTCCTTCCAGGTCACGGTCTCGCGGTCGCCGAACATCGCGTCGGGCGCGGTCAGGAGCCGATAGCTTTCGTTGTAGAGCGGAATGGTGCGGACCTTGCCGATCGGCTCGTTCTCGATATAGGTCAGCCCGGCGTCGACCTCGAGATTTTCCAGGAGCCCCAGCACCTCCGAGGAGGTGGTGGACTGGATCCGGAAGCGAACATCGGGATGCTTGGCGCGGAACGGCGTCGTCAGCGACGCCACCATGCCGAGCACGGTCGGGATCGCCGCGATGCGGATCTCGCCTGAGAGCTTGTGCTTCAGCCCGTTGATCTCGTCCCGCATGGCCCGCGCATCGCCGACGATGCGCCGCGCCCAGTCCAGGGCCCGCTCGCCCTCGGGCGTAAACCCCTGGAAGCGGGAGCCGCGCTGGACCAGCATCACGCCGAGAATCTCCTCGAGCTGCTTCAGCCCGGTCGACATGGTCGGCTGGGTCACGCCGCAAACCTCCGCGGCCCGGCCGAAATGCCGCTCCTTCGCCAGCGCCAGCAGCAGTTCAAGCTTGTCGATCAACCGGACGTCCCCCCGAATTCTGTCGTKGCATGCAGGCTAGCACGCCCCCACCCCTTCCAACACGCAAAAACCGGGCGGCGGAACGCCCTCGATTGCAGTTTCATATCGGTCGATTGCCCTCGTCAATCGATCTGAATTCGCGATCGCAGCATGAGACAGCTTTATTGATCTTCGAACGATTCCAAATAGTTTGGCGCGCAGGGACGCTCAAATTGAGAACGAAGAATGACAGCGGCTTACGAACCTTGGGACGAAACGCGCGGCGCCGAAATCATCGCCGAACACGCCAAGCAGGAAGGCGCGACGCTGGTCGTCCTGCACGCGCTCCAGGAAGCGTTCGGTTACGTGCCGGAGGCAGCCGTTCCCATGGTGGCACAGGCGCTCAATCTGTCGCGCGCCGAGGTCCACGGCGTGTTCACATTCTACCATGATTTCCGGCACAAGCCGGCCGGCCGCCATGTGCTGAAACTCTGCCGGGCGGAGGCCTGCCAGGCTGCGGGCGGCGATGCGCTGGCTGCGCGCGCCGAGGCCAGGCTTGGCGTGTCGCTTGGCCATACCACGGCCGATGATCGCGTCACGCTGGAGCCGATCTACTGCCTCGGCCTGTGCGCGACCGCGCCGTCCGCGATGCTCGACGGCCGCCTCGTCGGCCGGCTCGATGAGAAGCGCCTCGATGCGCTGGTTGCGGAGGCGCAGCGATGAGCATGCGGCTATTCGTCTCTCGCGATGCAGGTGCGGTTGCCGTCGGCGCCGACGAGGTTGCGCTGGCGCTGCAACAGGCTGCGGCCAAGCGTGGCGTTGCGGTCGAGATCGTCAGGACCGGCTCGCGCGGCCTGTACTGGCTGGAGCCGCTGGTCGAGGTCGCGACGCCGCAGGGCCGGATCGCCTTCGGCCCGGTCACCGAGACCGATGTACCCTCGCTGCTCGATGCGCTCGCCAGCAACACCCCGCATCTGCTGCGGTTAGGGGCGACCGACGAAATCCCCTGGCTGAAGCGGCAGACCCGCCTCACCTTCGCGCGCTGCGGCGTGATCGATCCCCGCTCGCTCGACGATTACCGCGCCCATGGCGGCTACAGGGGCCTGGAGCGCGCGCTGTCGCTCGGCTCCGATGCGATCCTCACTGAGGTCACCGCGTCCGGCCTGCGCGGCCGCGGCGGCGCCGGCTTTCCGACCGGCATCAAGTGGAAGACGGTCGCGCTGGCGAAGGCCGATCGCAAGTTCATCGTCTGCAACGCCGACGAAGGCGACAGCGGCACCTTCGCGGACCGCATGATCATGGAAGGCGACCCCTTCCTCGTCATCGAGGGCATGACGACCGCCGGCATCACCGTCGGCGCGACCAAGGGCTACATCTACATCCGCAGCGAATATCCGCACGCGGTCGAAGCGATGAATGCCGCCATCCAAGCTGCGAAGCACGGCGGCTATCTCGGCGACAAGATCGGCGGCTCCACGCACAGCTTCGATCTGGAAGTGCGGGTCGGCGCCGGCGCTTATGTCTGCGGCGAGGAGACGTCGCTGCTGGAAAGCCTCGAAGGGCGCCGTGGCCTCGTGCGCGCCAAGCCGCCGCTGCCAGCGCATCACGGCCTGTTCGGCAAGCCGACCGTCATCAACAACGTGCTGTCGTTCGCGGCCATCCCCTTCATCCTCGCCGAGGGCGCCAAGGCCTATGCGGATTTCGGCATGGGCCGCTCGCGCGGCACGATGCCGATCCAGCTCGCCGGCAATATCCGCCATGGCGGCCTGTTCGAGACCGCGTTCGGCGTGACGCTCGGCGAGCTGGTCGACGACATCGGCGGCGGCACGTCCACCGGCCGTCCGGTCCGCGCGGTGCAGGTCGGCGGCCCGCTTGGGGCCTACTTCCCCCGCGCGCTGTTCGACACGCCGTTCGACTACGAAGCCTTCGCCGCACGCGACGGCCTGATCGGCCATGGCGGCATCGTCGTGTTCGACGACAGCGTCGACATGCGCAGGCAGGCGCGCTTCGCGATGGAATTCTGCGCCATCGAATCCTGCGGCAAGTGCACGCCCTGCCGGATCGGCTCCACCCGCGGCGTCGAGACCATCGAGAAGATCATCCGCGGCGAGCGCGTCAGCGAAAATCTCGCGCTCGTCGAAGACCTCTGCAACACCATGAAATTCGGCTCGCTCTGCGCGCTCGGCGGCTTCACGCCCTACCCTGTGCTCAGCGCATTGAAGCACTTCCGGGAAGATTTCGTCCCGGCACCGACCACGCTTCAGGCCGCGGAATAAGGAGAACGACGATGTCTCTGATCGAAGAAATCGACTACGGCACGCCGCGCTCGAAATCGGCAACGATGGTGACGCTGACCATCGACGGCAACCAGGTCACGGTGCCCGAGGGCACCTCGATCATGCGCGCCGCGATGGACGCCGGCCACCAGATCCCGAAGCTCTGCGCGACCGACATGGTCGACGCCTTCGGCTCCTGCCGCCTCTGCGTCGTCGAGATCGAGGGCCGCGCCGGCACGCCGGCCTCCTGCACCACGCCGGTGATGCCCGGCCTCGTCGTGCATACCCAGAGCGAACGGCTGAAGAAGCTGCGCAAGGGCGTGATGRAGCTCTACATCTCCGACCATCCGCTCGACTGCCTCACCTGCGGCGCCAACGGCGATTGCGAATTGCAGGACATGGCCGGCGCCGTCGGTCTGCGCGACGTCCGCTACGGCTATGAGGGCGAGAACCACGTCTTCGCGAAATCCAACGGCGAGGTGAATGCCGCCTGGATGCCGAAGGACGAATCCAATCCGTACTTCACCTACGACCCCTCCAAGTGCATCGTCTGCTCGCGCTGTGTCCGCGCCTGCGAGGAGGTGCAAGGCACCTTCGCGCTGACCATCTCGGGGCGCGGCTTCGACAGCCGCGTCTCCCCCGGCATGAGCGAGAGCTTCCTCGGCTCCGAATGCGTCTCCTGCGGCGCCTGCGTGCAGGCCTGCCCGACCGCGACGCTGACCGAAAAGTCGGTGATCGAAATCGGCCAGCCCGAGCATTCGGTGGTCACCACCTGCGCCTATTGCGGCGTCGGCTGCGCCTTCAAGGCCGAGATGCGCGGCGAGGAAGTCGTGCGCATGGTGCCCTACAAGGATGGCAAGGCCAATCGCGGCCATTCCTGCGTCAAGGGCCGCTTCGCCTGGGGCTACACCAACCACAAGGAACGCATTCTCAAGCCGATGATCCGCGAACGGATCGAGGATCCCTGGCGCGAAGTCTCCTGGGACGAAGCGTTCTCGTTTGCCGCCACGAAGATGCGCGGCATCCAGGCGAAATACGGCCGCGACGCCATCGGCGGCATCACCTCGTCCCGCTGCACCAACGAGGAAACCTACCTGGTGCAGAAGCTGATCCGCGGCGGCTTCGGCAACAACAATGTCGATACCTGCGCCCGCGTCTGCCACTCGCCGACCGGCTATGGCCTCTCGCAGACGTTCGGCACCTCTGCCGGCACGCAGGATTTCGACTCGGTCGAGGACACCGATGTCGCCGTCATCATCGGCGCTAATCCGGCCTCGGCTCACCCCGTGTTCGCCTCACGCCTGAAAAAGCGGCTGCGCCAGGGTGCAAAACTGATCGTAATCGATCCGCGCCGCACCGAGATGGTGGAATCGCCGCATGTGAAAGCGCTGCACCTGCCGCTGATGCCCGGCACCAACGTTGCGGTCGTGACGGCACTGGCGCATGTCATCGTCACCGAGGGCCTCGCCAACGAAGCCTTCGTGCGGGAGCGCTGCGACTGGGCCGAGTTCGAGGAATGGGCCGCCTTCGTCGCTCAGCCCAAGAACAGCCCGGAAGCGACCGCGATCCTCACCGGCGTGGATCCAAAGGATCTGCGCGAAGCCGCCCGCATCTACGCCACCAGCGGCAACGGCGCGATCTATTACGGGCTCGGCGTCACCGAGCACAGCCAGGGCTCGACCACCGTGATCGCGATCGCCAATCTCGCGATGGCGACCGGCAATATCGGCCGTCCCGGCGTCGGCGTGAACCCGTTGCGCGGCCAGAACAACGTGCAGGGCTCCTGTGACATGGGCTCGTTCCCGCATGAGCTGCCCGGCTACCGCCACATCTCGGGCGACGCCGTGCGCGACCAGTTCGAGGCGCTGTGGAACGTCAAGCTCAATCCGGAGCCCGGCCTGCGCATTCCCAACATGTTCGACGCCGCGATCGAAGGCTCGTTCATGGGCATCTACGTGCAGGGCGAGGACATCCTGCAATCCGACCCGAACACCAAGCATGTGGTCGCGGCGCTGTCGGCGATGGAGTGCGTCATCGTCCACGACCTCTTCCTGAACGAGACCGCGAACTACGCCCACGTCTTCCTGCCCGGSTCGAGCTTCCTCGAGAAGGACGGCACCTTCACCAACGCCGAACGCCGCATCCAGCGCGTGCGCAAGGTGATGACGCCGAGGAACGGACTCGCCGACTGGGAAGTCACGATCGGGCTTGCCAAGGCCATGGGCTTCGACATGCACTACAATCACCCGTCCGAGATCATGGACGAGATCGCGGCGCTGACGCCGACCTTCGCCGGCGTCTCCTACGCCAGACTGGAGGAGCTCGGCTCGGTGCAATGGCCCTGCAACGAGAAAGCGCCGGAAGGCACGCCGGTGATGCATATCGATGGCTTTGTCCGCGGCAAGGGCAAGTTCGTCGTCACCGAATATGTCGCCACCGACGAGCGCACCGGCCCGCGCTATCCGCTGCTGCTGACCACGGGCCGCATCCTCAGCCAGTACAATGTCGGCGCGCAGACCCGGCGCACCGAGAACGTGGTCTGGCATGCCGAGGACCGGCTCGAGATCCACCCCCACGATGCCGAGCAGCGCGGCGTACGCGACGGTGACTGGGTTCGGCTCAAGAGCCGCGCCGGCGAGACCACGCTGCGTGCGGAGATCACCGACCGCGTCGCACCGGGCGTGGTCTACACCACCTTCCACCACCCGGACACGCAGGCCAACGTGATCACGACCRAATATTCGGACTGGGCGACCAACTGCCCCGAATACAAGGTCACCGCAGTGCAGATCTCGCCGTCGAACGGTCCGTCCGATTGGCAAAAGGCCTATGACGCGCAGGCGCGGCATTCCCGCCGCATCGCCCCCGCCGAAGCCGCGGAGTAAGCGCATGCACGTCCCGGTCCAGGCCATCGACCGCGAGATCTGGCGCGACGGCGCAGCCTCCGAAGGGACGCGGCTGATCCCCGAGGAAACGCCGCTCGCGCTGACCTACAACGGCGGCACCTATGCCGTCATGATGGGAACGCCGCAGAACCTGGAAGACTTCGCGGTCGGCTTCAGCTTGAGCGAAGGCATCGTCGGATCGGTGGACGACATCCAGTCGCTCGAGGTTGTCCGCCTCGATGACGGGATCGAGCTGCGCATGTGGCTTGCCCCGGAGGATGCCGGGCGCATCAGCGATCGCCGGCGTCACATTGCCGGCCCGACCGGCTGCGGTATCTGCGGCATCGATTCGATCGCGGAAGCCGTGCGGCCCGCGGCAGTCGTGCCGCAAGGGCAGTCCTTCACACCCGAACAGATCATGACGGCGATGCAGGGCATCGCATCGCTGCAATCCATCAACCTGCAGACCCGCGCCGTGCACGCCGCGGCGTTCTGGTCCCCGTCCCGCGGCATCGGCGCGCTTCGGGAGGATGTCGGCCGCCACAACGCGCTCGACAAGCTCGCGGGCGCCCTGGCGCGAAGCCGGACCAATGCGAGCGGCGGCATGGTGCTGCTGACCAGCCGTGTTTCGGTCGAGATGGTGCAGAAGACGGCCGCGATCGGAGCGCCGGTGCTGGTCGCGGTCTCCGCACCGACCGCACTCGCGGTGCGCACCGCGGAGGCCGCCGGCATCACGCTGATTGCGATCGCCCGCAGCGACGGGTTCGAAGTGTTTACGCATGGCAGCCGGGTGGTCGCCCGTCTCGCCACGGAGGTTGCCGATGTCGCCTGACCGCTTGATCTACATGGCCAACCAGATCGGCAAGTTCTTCGAGAGCCAGGGCCATGACAAGGCCGTGCCGGGCATCGCCGAGCACATCAAGAAATTCTGGGATCCCCGGATGAAGCGCGCGATCTTCGCTCATCTCGATGTCGGCGGTGCGGGACTGGCTCCCAACGTCCACGAAGCCCTCACCTCGCTGAAGCAGGCGACGTCCCTTCCAGCAGCGCCCTGAACACGCGCCGCACCTCGCCCTGCGTTTCCTTCACGCGCGCCTCGAGCGATGAGAAGTCCGGCGCATCGCCGGCACGCGCCATCACGCGCTGGAGATCGGTGCCGGCGGTTTCCGGCTTGAAGCCGTCGCTGACGCAGAGCCGCAGGATCTGCGTCAGGTCGTGATAGAGCCGCGCCGCAGCACGCAAGATCTCCGCCTCTGATTGCGGGAGCACGCCAAGCTTGGCGGCGTTGTCCAGCACCTGCATGGTACTGACGTCGAGAATTCCCGGCTTGTCGTGGGCGTGCACGAGCTGGAGATATTGCGCGATGAAGTCGATATCGACCATGCCGCCGGCGGCATATTTCAGATCCCAATGGTCGGTCTCGCCCTTCTCCTGCGCGATCGCGCGCCGCATGTCCGCGACATCGGTGGCGACGACCGCCGGGTCGCGGCGGCGGGTCAGGACTTCGCGGATCACGCCCGCGATCCGTTCGCGAAAATCGGGCGATGCCGATACCACGCGCGCACGCGTCAGCGCCATGTGCTCCCAAGTCC
>NZ_JBFULT010000128.1:0-14446 GCF_054049755.1 Bradyrhizobium sp. P5_C11_2 | reverse complement strand
CTCTCCGCTTGCACCTTCGCCTGTGGCTGCCCCTCACCCCAACCCTCTCCCCGTAAAAACGGGGAGAGGGGGAAGACAAAGCTCCCGTACTCAATTCCGGCCGTCGCAGGCCGATCCTCCCGTTAGGGAAGGCGAAGGATCATCCCCATGACCAAACCCAAAGTTCTCATTTCCGACGCGCTCTCTCCCGCCGCCGTGCAGATCTTCAAGGACCGCGGTGTCGAGGTCGACTTCCAGCCCAATCTCGGCAAGGACAAGGACAAGCTCGCCGAGATCATCGGCAATTACGACGGCCTCGCGATCCGCTCCGCGACGAAGGCGACCGCGAAGATCCTCGACAAGGCGACCAACCTCAAGGTGATCGGCCGCGCCGGCATCGGCGTCGACAACGTCGAGATTCCCGCCGCTACGGCAAAAGGCATCATCGTGATGAACACGCCGTTCGGCAATTCGATCACGACTGCCGAGCACGCCGTCACGCTGATGCTGGCGCTGGCGCGCGAGATCCCGCAGGCCGACGCCTCGACCCAGGCCGGCAAGTGGGAGAAGAACCGCTTCATGGGCGTCGAGATCACCGGCAAGGTGCTCGGCGTCGTCGGCTGCGGCAATATCGGCTCGATCGTCGCCGACCGCGCGCTCGGCCTGCGCATGAAGGTCGTCGCCTTCGATCCGTTCCTATCGCCAGAGCGCGCCAAGGACATCGGCGTCGAGAAGGTCGATCTCGACGAGCTGCTCAAGCGCGCCGATTTCATCACGCTGCACACCCCGCTCACCGAGAAGACGAAGAACATCATTGATGCTGCCGCAATCGCCAAGATGAAGAAGGGCGTGCGCCTGATCAACTGTGCCCGCGGCGGCCTGGTCGACGAGCAGGCGGTGGTGGATGCGCTGAATTCCAAGCACATCGCGGGTGCCGCCTTCGACGTCTTCGTCGAGGAGCCCGCGACCGCGAACGTGCTGTTCGGCCACCCCAACGTGATCTGCACGCCGCATCTCGGCGCCTCCACCACCGAGGCGCAGGAGAACGTCGCGCTCCAGGTCGCCGAGCAGATGTCGGACTATCTGCTGACCGGCGCGATCTCGAACGCCGTCAACTTCCCCTCGATCACCGCGGAAGAGGCGCCGAAGCTGAAGCCGTTCATCGCGCTCGCCGAGAAGCTCGGCTCGTTTGCCGGCCAGCTCACCGAGACCGGCATCCTCAAGGTCGAGATCACCTATGAGGGCCATGTCGCCGAGATGAAGATCAAGGCGATCACGTCAGCCGTGCTGTCGGGCCTGCTGCGGCCGATGCTGGGCGAGGTCAACGTGGTGTCGGCGCCGGTCGTCGCCAAGGAGCGCGGCATGGTGGTCGACGAGATCGTGCGCGCCGCCCAGAGCGACTATGAGAGCCTGATCACCGTGACGGTCGCGACCGAACGCCAGGAGCGCTCAGTCTCCGGCACCGTCTATCACGACGGCAAGCCGCGCCTGGTCGACATCAAGGGCATCCGCGTCGACGCCGAGTTCGGCAAGTCGATGATCTACGTGACCAACGAGGACAAGCCGGGCTTCATCGGCAAGTTCGCGAGCCTCTTGGGTGACGCCAAGATCAACATTGCGACCTTCCATCTCGGCCGCGTCGAGCAGGGCGGCGACGCCATCGCGCTGGTCGAGGTCGACGGCGCGGTGCCGGCGGACGTGCTCGCCAAGGTGCAGGCCCTGCCGCAGGTCAAGCAGGTCAAGGCGCTGACGTTCTGACACTCCGTCATTCCGGGGCGATGCGAAGCATCGAACCCGGAATCTCGAGATTCCGGATTCGGCTCTGCGAGCCGCCCCGGAATGACGGGCATCATACCATAAATTCCGACCTGCGGAACAACGACGCCGCCCTCTTCGCGAGGGCGGCTTTTTGTTGGTGCGGTGCCGCGCTTTATTTCTCCCCCGGCCTTCCAACTTTGTGTACCAATAGCGCCAAGACGCTCCGTACCAATCGTTCGAAAAAGGGAGAAAACAATGCGTGAAGCCGTCATCGTTTCCTATGCACGCACGGGCCTGGCGAAGTCCGGCCGTGGCGGGTTCAACATAACGCCGCCGATGTCGCTCGCGGCCCATGCCATCCATCATGCGGTCGACCGCGCCGGTGTCGAGAAGGACTATGTCGAGGACTGCTATCTCGGCAATTGCGCCCATGGTGCGCCGAACATCGGCCGTCAGGCCGCGCTGCTCGCGGGCCTGCCCAAATCGACCGGCGGCGTGTCGGTGAACCGCTTCTGCTCGTCGGGCCTCCAGACCATCGCCATGGCCGCGAACTCGATCCGCTCCGACGGCTCCGACTGCATCGTCGCAGGCGGTGTCGAGAGCATCTCGATCCCGGGCGGCGGCTCGCCGAAGGAATGGGTCGATCCGGATCTGCTCAAGACCGCGCCGGACATCTTCATGGCGATGATCGATACCGCCGACATCGTCGCCGAGCGCTACAAGCTCAGCCGCGAATACCAGGACGAATATTCGCTGGAGTCGCAGCGCCGCATGGCGGCCGCCCAGCAGGCGGGCAAGTTCAAGGACGAGATCGTCCCGATGAAGACGAAGATGAAGGTGGTCGACAAGGCGACCAAGGCCGAGAGCATCGTCGACTATGTCGTCGATCGCGATGAATGCAATCGCCCTGAGACCACGCTGGAAGGATTGGCAAAACTCGAGCCGGTGAAGGGCCCCGGCAAGTTCGTCACCGCCGGCAACGCCAGCCAGCTCTCGGACGGCGCGGCGGCCGTGGTGCTGATGGAAGCCAAGGACGCGGAGAAGCGCGGGCTCAATCCGATGGGCCGCTTCGTCGCCTGGGCGGCGGCGGGTTGCGAGCCGGACGAGATGGGCATCGGACCGATCTTTGCCGTGCCGAAGCTGTTGAAGCGTCATGGCCTCAAGATCGACGACATCGATCTCTGGGAGCTCAACGAGGCCTTCGCCAGCCAGTGCCTCTATTCGCGCGACAAGCTCGGCATCGATCCCGAGAAGTACAACGTCAACGGTGGCTCGATCGCGATCGGCCATCCCTTCGGCATGACCGGCGCCCGTCTCACCGGCCACCTGCTCCAGGAAGGTGCGCGCCGCAAGGCCAAGTGGGGCGTGGTGACGATGTGCATCGGCGGCGGCCAGGGCGGCGCCGGCCTGTTCGAGATCTATAGCTGATCCAGGCCACGTGAATGAGAAAGGCACGGCGCCGCAAGCGCCGTGCCTTTTTCGTTGCAGATCGATCGTCACGAAACTATATGTCTTCTGTCGGAAAAGGCAGACTTGGTCTGGTAAGCCCAAGTCCTTTCGGTAACGAAAGCTCTGGTCTTTGGCCTTGTGCACGAGATCCCCGCGACGAACATCGGACGCCACCAAGGCGCCCAATCGTTCGTCCGTGTGATTCTCAAGCCCAGGGAACGCTCCGGTCGAACATCGACCACAGGAGCGTCTCATGCACGATCAATCTTCGATTCCATACGACGTCGTCATTGCCGGTGCCGGGCCCGTCGGCCTTTATCTCGCATGCGAGCTGCGGCTCGCCGGTCTCCAGGTGCTGGTGCTGGAGCAATCGCAAGATTCGCATTCGGCCCTGAAGCAGCTCCCGTTTGGCCTGCGCGGTCTTTCGATCCCCACACGCGAGGCCTTTCACCGGCGCGGCCTGCTGGAGGAGATCGTGGCCGCGCAGCAGCTTGCCTCAGGCGCGATCAAGAGCGCAGCCCACTGGATGCAGCAGACGCGGCGGCCCGCGGGTCATTTCGCCGGCATCCAGTTCTATCAGGACAACGTCGATGTCGCGAAGTGGTCCTGGCGTCTGCCAACGTCGGCCGATGCCAACCTCGCCGTCGATATGGAAACGCTCGAATCCGTTCTGGCTGCGCGCGCATGCAGCATGGGCGTCGAGATCCGGCGCGGTTTTGGCGTGAATGCCATTGTCGCCTCGAGCGAAGACGTGACAGTGCAGGCGGCCGGCGCGACCTTCCGGGCACGCTGGCTTGTCGGATGCGACGGCGGCCGCAGCACGGTGCGCAAGATCGGCGGCTTCGACTTCGTCGGCACCGACCCCGAGTTCACGGGCTATTCCATCGATGTCGAGCTGGCCGATCCGGACAGGCTTCGCCAGGGTCGCAACTACACGCCCGCCGGCATGTATACCTATGCGCAGCCCGGGACGATCGCGATGGTCGATTTCGACGGCGGAGCTTTCCACCGGACCGAGCCGATCACGCGCGAGCATGTGCAGAGTGTCCTGCGTCGCGTCTCCTGCACCGACGTCACCGTCACGGCGCTTCGGCTCGCCGCCACCTGGACGGATCGGGCCCATCAGGCAACCACGTATCGCAAGGGGCGGGTGCTCCTGGCGGGCGACGCCGCCCACATCCATTCGCCGCTGGGCGGCCAGGGCCTCAATCTTGGTCTCGGCGATGCGATGAACCTGGGCTGGAAACTGGCGGCCACGATCTGCAGGCAAGCACCGGCCGATCTCCTCGACAGCTATTCGCGCGAGCGGCATCCTGTGGGCGCGCAAATCCTCGACTGGTCGCGCGCGCAGGTCGCGATCATGCGGCCGACGCCGAGCACCCGCGCGCTCCAGGCCATCATTCGCGATCTCATCGAGACGCGGGACGGTGCGACCTATTTCGCCGAGCGCGTGCGCGGCGTTTCGCTCCGCTACGATCTCGGTGGCAGCCATCAGCTTGTCGGCCGGAGTGCTCCCGATTTTGAATTGCTTGACGGGACGACGGTCGCAGAACGTCTCAGGCCGGCGAAAGGGATATTGCTGGACTTCGGCGCCCGTGCACCGCTTCGGATGCTTGCAAGCCGCTGGAGCGACCGGATCACATATGTCGCCGATGACGCAAAGGACCGGCTGGGCCTGAGTGCTGTGCTGGTGCGCCCCGACGGCTTCGTCGTGTGGGCCTGCGACGGCACGCCCGACTATGAGGAGGTGGCTCACGCCGCGTCGCGATGGTTCGGTCAATCCATGGAGGCGCGAGGATTTCCCTGAGCACCACGCAGGTCAGCGCCAACATCAGCAGCGTACGCCAGGGGCGCCACCGAGACCGGCTCGGCCTCGTCGCAGGCGCGCTCCGCGGCGCAGTCGCTGTCGAACGACAGCAATCGCCTCAAGCTCGAGCTCGGCAGGTTCCTGGACACGGTGCGCGCGGCCTGATCGTGCGCCGCCCGCGACAGCAAGACGTATCCTGGACTAGGCCGCCGACATAGTCTTCACGGTCGTCTCGGCTTGCTCAGCGAGCCAATTCACGAACAATTCGACGCTGCGATCGCCGATCAGATCGGCTGGCCACTGCGCAACCTGAATTTTCGTGCACTCGACCGTGGGGTAATTGGCGAGCGCGGACATGAGGCGTCCAGACGAAACCGCATCTGCAACCAGAAGCGAGCGCCCCAATGTCACGCCGGCCCCCTCGGCCGCAGCCGACATGCACATTCCCATGTCGTCCAGCGTCAGGCTGCCAGCGGCGGCGCCCGATTTCGGCAATCCCAGGCGTCTGAACCAGGAGGGCCAACCCCAGTCGCCGGTCGCGTTGTCGCCCTTGTGGATGAGCGGCAGGGCCAGCAGGCCGTCGGGGTCGGTCAAGGGACGCCGCCGCGGCAACAGGTGTGGCGCACAGACGGGAAAAATCCGCTCCCAGAACAGCGGCAATTGCGTCGACGTCCGCCGTGCGTCTTCGCTCGCGTTCCAGACAATTCGCACGTCGAGCGGCCGCCTTGAGCTGTCCCCTGTCTCCAGTGGCTTGAGATCAACGTTGATCGACGGATATCGCGCCGTAAAGTCCGGCAGGCGGCGGACGAGCCACCACGTTGCCAACGCCGAGCTCGCGCCCACACGCAACGTCGTTCGGTTCGAGCGCCGCCGCACCTGAGCATCCAGCGCACCAAGCGCGTCGAGTGCTGCCGCAAGCTCCTGCCTGAGCTGCGCGCCGGCGGGTGTTATCCCGATCCCCGGGTTCTGCCGCTGCAACAATGCGACCCCGAAATGGTCCTCCAGCTTTCGGATCTGATGGCTGACCGCACTCTGTGTGACGCCCAGCTCCGCCGCGGCGCGTGTGAATGAACCATGGCGGGTGACGGCGTCGAACGCGACGAGCGGTGCGAAGGGCGGCAAGCGGCGTGGCATCTCGGTCTCCTCAAGCCATGATACAGATTCATGAGCTTTTGAGGAACCATCATTCGACCAGAGCCTGTTGCCCGGCCATCCATGCGCCATGGAGGCCGCAACGACCATGCTCGACAAACCTCAGAACGACGATGAAGCGCGGAGCGCCAGTTGGCGTGCCGACGACCGCGGCAATCGCATGTCCCTCGAAACGGCGACGCTGCTTGCGGCATGCTTGAGCGGCTTTCTGTTTCAAGTCGACCTGACGGCCTTGGCAGCTGCCTTGCCCGACATTGGCCGCGACCTCGGCGCCGCTTCCGCGCGAGCGGCCTGGGCCATCGACGTCTACAGCCTCGCCTTGATCTTCTGTCTGCCGATTGCAGGCAGCCTTGCCGACAGATACGGACGCGTTCAGATGTTCACTTGGGGGGCGGGGCTGTTTGGCCTGGCTTCCCTGCTGTGTGCGTGCGCGACAACGTTCGACGTTCTGCTGACATTCCGCACATTGCAAGGTATCGCCGGTGCCTGCCTCACCAGCACCTCGTCCGCCCTCCTTGCCGGTGCCTACGAGGGGCCTCGCCGCGCGCGGGCGTTTGGACTTTGGGGCACGATCGTCGGTGCCTCGATGGTCGCTGGCCCGCCGCTCGGATCGTTGCTGGCCGATACGATCGGGTGGCGCTGGATTTTTTGGGTCAACTTGCCGCTTTGCGCGGTCCTGGTTGTGCTGGTGCTGTGCAGAATTGGCAATGGGCTCGACCAGCAGCGTTCGAGCGCCAAGGTCGATTGGCTCGGTGCCGGCCTTCTTGCGATCACGTCGGCGGCGCTCGCGTTCATGCTGCTGGAAGCGCCCGCGCTTGGCGGCATCGCGTCGGCGACGTTCCTGGCAGGACTCGCGGCTTCCGGGATTGCGCTGCTTCTGTTCGTTTGGGTGGAACACCGACACCCCAACCCGGCGTTCGATCTCAAGCTGTTCGGATCCCGGCAGTTCATCGCGATGTGCCTCGTCCCGATCGCGGGATCGACCGGATTCTGGTCGCTGCTCGTCTACGTGCCGCAATTGGCACGCGGACCGTTGGGTCTCAGCCCGCTTGGGGCGGGCTGGCTCCTGGTCGCGCTCACATTGCCGATGATGGTGTTGCCGCGCTATGGCGCGGCCTTGACGACCCGCATCCCGTCACGGACGTTCTTCTGTGGTGGTCTCGCTCTGATCGGGATGGCTGACCTGGCACTCGGTGCGATCTCCGGCGCAAATGCGGGGCCGCACACGCTGGCAATGACCGTCATCGCGTTGCTGGTCAGCGGATCAGGCTGTGCCGTGATCAACGCTCAGATCACCGCCGCCGCCGTGTCGGCGGTTCCAGGCGATCGTGCGGCGACCGCATCGGCCATTTGCGTCACGATGCGCCAAATCGGTTTCAGCTTCGGGATCGCGCTTCTGGGCGCGGCGCTGCAGCTCAGCCCGAATGGCGACTATCTCGCCGCCTTCATCGTTGCAGGCGCATCGACCCTCGCCCTGACCGCCATCGTCTATTGGCTCATGGACGGGCAACAGGCTGCATAGCGGCGGGCGCCGTGCTCTTTTTTGTGCGGCTTCTAGCTCGCGGAGGGAAGCGGACATCGCCTGACTTCGCAGATGGCCAAAGCCAGGCCTCGCGCCCACGAAGCAACTTGCACCACCCCTCACCATTAAATCGCGTAATCAACCACACGATGTCATTCTTATAAAGACAACCGCAATGGAAGATGCTAAAGTCTGCTGGCGATCAAGCTTGCAATGGGGAGGGGCGCCATGGCCTTATCGGACCCGAGCTCGGCGATCCAAACCATCATAGACGCTGCCGTCAGTGATTACATGGGGATGGCCGTGTACGTCTTCACGGACTTTGACGGCTCCGGCACCCCCTCCGCAAAGTTCTTCTCTCCCTCCCAGACTGAAGTCTGGGACTCGAACCACAACGTCGTGGCCGCTGCGAACCTGCCAAATACGCTGTTCGAAATCGGGTCCATTTCCAAAGTCTTCACATCCAGAATTTTTTACAGCCTTCAGGGCACATATGATGGGAATACGGTCGGGTCCTGCATGCCCTCGATTTCCCTGCCGGCCGCGATCAGCGGGATTCCGGTCGCCGACATCGTCACCTATGCTTCTGGATTTCCGCAGGATAACGGCTTGCCTCCCGATCCGCGGGGACCATTCTGCCCGCCGAGTAACTTGCAGAACTTCACCGAGCTCGTCGCTTGGTTCAACAGCGGACAGCACTCGGCTTGGATCTGTCCGCCGGGCCAGTGCTACACGTATTCAAACCTTGCCTGGTCCCTCCTGGCTATTGCCGGCGCCAACCCGCAGAACACCTATGTCGACGTCTATGACGAGTACAACACGCAACTCGTGGAGCTGTGCGCGGGTCTGGGCATGAACAACACCGCGTTGTTCAGTACGGGCCAGGTGCCCAGCATGGCGTGTGGATACGACGGGACGCAGCCTTTCGACGTAGGTCATAGCTATTTGCCGTGCCCACCGATGGAGTTCGGGAGCGGATCGATCGTCAGCTGCGCCTCGGACATGCTGCAATGGCTGCTCTACAACATGGGCCAACTGCAGCCTTCACCGACGGAATTCGCCATCCTGCAGACGCAGCAGCAGACCGGCTGGACCCGGGGCAAATGCGGTACGGCGACGGGCATCTGCGGGGGGCCGACGAACGGCCCCACGGTCGGAATTGGGTGGTTCTTTCCGAACATCGCCGGCGCGGCGGGACGTGTCCTGTCGAAAGATGGCGGCGTACCGGGCTTCAGCTCGTGGATGGGGTTTGAGAGCTGGGTTCAGAACGGCGCAAACGCTCCGTCGGGCAATGGCGTCGTGGTTCTGTCCGCCGGCAGCCTCGCCTCGCCAGTGGGACAGAAAATCATGTCCATTCTTCTCAACGCCGAGGTCGAGGCTGGTTTGTCGTCGAGTTGACCCAATGTCGGGCTCGTCTTTCGACGAGAGGATGACGGAGAATCTTGCGAAGGGGCCTGATCGTCGATGAGTTCGACGATCAGGGGCGGAGCGCAACCTGCCTCGTGGCAGCAATCGATCTGGCCTGATCTCGCCTCAAGCCCGCGCCAGCGCCGGTGCGAACACCACCTCGATCAGCGTGCCGGTGTTGGCCGTGCTCTTGATGTTGAACCGGGCGCGGTTGGCCTCGACCAGCGCCTTGGTCAGGGACAGGCTGAGCGCGGAATTGTCCGAGGCATCGCCCGGCGGCGGGGTGCGGAACGGCTCCATCGCGGCCGCGACTTCGCGCTCGGTGAGGCCATGGCCGGTGTCGCGGATGCGCAGCGCGATCTCGCCGCGGTCGGTGAGCGCGGTCGAGACGATGACCTGGCCGCCGGCGCTGGCAAGCCGGATCGAGTTGGAGATCAGGTTCATGGTGACCTGCCGCATGGCGCGCGCGTCCACCGTGACCTGCGGCAGCGCATGGGCGAGCGAGGTGCGGATGATGATGCGTTCGCGGTTGGCCTGCGGCTGCATCACCACGACGCAGGCTTCGACCAGGTCGTTGAGGCTGAGGTTGGCGAAGTTGAGGTCGAGCTTGCCGGTCTCGATGCGCGACAGCTCGAGCAGATCGTCGATGATGGTGATGACGCGCTCGCCGGAGGCGCGGATGTCCTTCATGTACTCGCCGTAGCGCTCGTTGCCGAGCGTGCCGAAGCGTTCGGAGATCATCACCTCGGCGAAGCCGATGATGGCGTTGAGCGGCGTGCGGATCTCGTGGCTGATCCGCGCCAGCATGTCGGCCTTGGCGTTGGCCGCGCCGTCGACGAGATGGCGGGCCCGCGTCAGCTCGCTCTCGCCCTTCTTGCTCTGCGACAGATCGCGGAACACCGCGAAGAAGTTCGGGCCGTCGGGCCGGGTGCGGCCGAGGATCATGGCGAGCGGAATGACGCCGCCGTTCTTCTCGCGGCCCAGCACCTCGCGGCCATGGTCGAGCAGGCTCGCGATGTCCTGGCTCCTGACGCTGTCGAGATAGTCGACGACGACCTGCTGGCTCTCGGGCGCGAACAGGCTCACCAGGTTCTTCTGCAGCAGGGCTTCGCCGTCATGGCCGAACAGCGCCTCGGCGCTGCGGTTGCAGGCGTGGATGTTGCCTTCGGCATCGAACATCACGATGCCCTCGGCCGTGGTGTCGAGGATCGCGGCGAGATCTTCCGCCTCGGCATCCCCGGCCTCGAGCTCCGGCTCGGGCGCGACCGGCGCCGCCACCACGGTTTCGACGATGGCGGGCGCGGCGACGACTTGTGCTGCCTGCGGCAGCGCGCAGATCAGCGCATGCGCGGGATTGCCGTCCCAGTCGATCGTGTGCAGATGCGCCTCGGTGGTCGCGAGCGGCTGTTCGCCGTTCGCCACCGCCGCGCTGATCGTCACCGGCGTGCCCGCTTGCGACGTGCTGCTGGCCGCGGACACGCCGGGCTCGACATAGAGCGCATCGAGCCCGCCGGCATCCTCCAGCGCGGTCAGGCCGGGATAGCCCATGCGCGCGAGGAAGGCGGGGTTGGCATAGAGCAGGCGGTCGAGCCGGTAGATCAGGATGCCCGTCGGCAAAAGGTCGAGCAGCGCGCGGTCGCGCACGCTGTGGCCGTGCGCGGGCGGCGCGGGCTCGGTCAGCCATTCGGCCGGCGCGTGTGGCGCATCGAGCTCCCGCATCGGCGGTTCGGGCGGACTCGCCGCGGCCGGCGGCTCGGAGGTGACGGCTGCGATCGTCTCTCGCTCGCGTTCGAGGCGCTCGGACAATTGCCGCGCGAGCTCGTTGAACGCGCTGTTCTCGACAGGGGTCAGCGTCGGCGATCGCGTGTCGCCGGGGGCGCGGAACGGCACGACATTGGGAGGCGTTTCCACTGATGTTTCCAGATCGGTTGGGTGTGAATTCGCTTCGGTGACGGGTTCGGGCAGTTCAGCTTCAGGCTCAGGTGCGGGCGGCTCGATCGGCGGAGGCGGCGCCTCCGGTTCGGGATCGGGCTCGACCCATTCGGTGGACACGCCATGCTGTGCGGCCGGCTCGGCGCGCAGCTCAAAGCGCCGGAGCGCATCGAGCCGGTTGAGGCTGTCGAGATCGCGGCAGACGCCAAAGCCCTTGAAGCCGGCAAAATGGCGCGCGTGATCATAGACCGGAAGCCCCGCGAGCTCGACCGGCAGGCGCTCACCGCCATCGGCCGGCCAGTTCACGGTGATCCCGGCCCAGGTATCGTGGCTGGCCAGCGCCTGCGCGACGCGCCCCTCGGGATCGAGCGAAAACGCGTCGGCGATCTCGCGCCAGGGGCGGCCGAAGCCCGCGGCCGTGTGTGGGCCGATCAGGCGGATGAACTCGCCGGTTGCGAGCACAAAGCGGCCCTCCACATCCACCTGCCACAGGAAGCGCAGCGGATGCTGGCGCGGTGCGGACGGCTCCGCTTGGCCCGACGGCGGCTCGACCATGCCGGCTGTGATCGGCTCACCCTGGGGCGACACAATGGCTTCGGCCAAGTTTTCAACCGGAGTTTTGGATGCGGCTTCGATCGTCTGGTCGACGGTGTCTTGGACATTGTCTTGGACCGGTGCGACGTCCGGCGCCGCTTCGCTGGCGGGCAGCGCAGGCGTGTGCGTGATCGTCTCGGTCGGCGCCGGTGGGTCGACCGGCTCGGCAAACGCGTCGAACAGCGCGATAGCGGCCGGCGCTGGGTTCGGCGGCGCGGGCTGCGGGTCGTCCGGCGGCGCGGATGCAACTGGCGGCACTGCGGCTTCTGCCGGTGGAGCGGCCGGCTCAGGCATGGTCTCCTGTGCCGTCTCGGGCGCGGCATCGTGCGCGGCCTGCGCCGGCGCGGGCTCGATCAGCGCGACCAGGCCGATATCGGCACCGAGGCCGACCCGTTGCAGCACCATGTGGCCGATGCCGATCGGCAGCTCGGCGCGGCCAAGGCTAAGCGCATCGCTGCGCGCCTGCGCGAGGCCGGCCTCGTCGAGATCGCGAAAGCCGAGCAGCGCGCGGGCGGCTTCGCTGGCGCCGGCGAACAGGCCGTCGGGCGCGAACGCCGCCATCGGCACCGCTGCGCCTGCGACCAGCCGGTGCAGGCGCTCGACCAGCGGCATGGTGCGGCCGGCTGGATTCATCGCGGTGACCAGCACGCCATGGCTGCCGTCGGCAAATTCGAGCCGCGCGCAGGCGCAGGTCATCAGGACGCCGAGCCGGGCGCCAAAGCCGCGCAGCCGTTCGAGCCTGACCGCGCCGTTGGCCGAAAGGTGGCGGGCGAGGCGGGCGACCTGGCGGCGATGGCTGTCCGCCGGCCCGAAGCTCTTGCCCGCCAGCGCGGCGGCATGGTCCGCGCCGAAGAATTTTGCGCCGACCGGATTGGCCCAGAGCACCCGCGTGCCGTCGATCGACCACAGCCAGGCGGGCAGCGGAGAGGTCGCATGCACGGCCAGCCGCGGATCGCCCACGCCTCGCAACTGGAAATCCGAACTGCTCATCCGACCGGCTTCAAGTCTCACGCATCTGGTAGGGCGGCTGCCGGGAATGACAGCCTTAAGAAAGGGTTAGTATCGCCCGCGGCTGCGGGCAGGTCCACGGCCCCGGTCTAGCGGGAAAGGCCTAAAGCCGCGATAACCTTAATGTGCCTGAGCCCGCAAGAAGCACCAGCGCAGCATCCGCAGGATTCGCGGGGGGATGGTCAGCCGCGATGGACGCGGCCAAGCCGACGCACGAAGGCCGGGATGTCCATTGGCTTGAACTGAGTGGGGCCGCCGACTCGGTCCAACCTCTCCCGCTTGCGGGAGAGCGCAGGCCGCTTTCGGCGGCCGTCTCTCAGGAAACGCCGAGGCGAAGCCTCGGCTATGCCGAAGGCGCGGGTGAGGGCTCTTTCCTCATTGGGACTGTCCCATTGCGGAAGCACCCTCACCCCAACCCTCTCCGCAAGCGGGAGAGGGAGCGGACCGCCTTCATGGGTCGCATCTTGGTACCGCAACCATGGGTTCCCGCTGGCAGGAACCTCATCCTCCCCGGGATTAAATTTTCACCGCGCAGCCCGGATCGCGTTGCGATGCACAATGTTGACATGTTACGCGGGGATACTGCTGGGCGCTGGGCGAGCCATCTCGTTTGTTTTGCGTTTCCAGTCTTCGTACCCGCTGAATTTGAAAGGCCCAGACCGGGGGCCGGCGGGCGCGCCAGAAGGCTCACTCCATTTTCCATAATCGTGAGGGACATCCATGACAGGTGCGACAGATCCATTCACTGCCTCGATCATTCCGTTCGAGGTCCCGGAACAGATGCGGGCGTTCGCCGAAAAGGGCGTTTCGCAGGCCCGCGAGAGCTACGCCAAGTTCAAGGACGCGGCTGAAAGCCAGAACGGCACCATCGAGGCGGTGTTCACCACCGCCAGCAAGGGCGCGAGCGAATACTCGGCCAAGCTGATGGAGTTCATGAAGGCCAACACCCAGGCCCATCTGGACTTCACCCAGGAGCTGCTCGGCGTGAAGTCGCCGTCGGATGCGTTCGCGCTGTGGAGCAGCCATTCCAAGAAGCAGCTCGAGACCTTCCAGGCCCAGGCCAAGGAGCTCGCCGAGATCACCCAGCGGGTTGCGAGCGCCACCGCCGAGCCGCTCAAGGCCAGCGCCGCGAAGCTCTACCCGCCCGCCGCCTGAGCGGCCGGGCCAAGGCATGATCCGGACCCGAAGGGGCCGCCAGCGCAAAGCGTGAAGCGGTTTTCCGCTAAGATCATGCCCAAACAATAGAAACCCGGGCCGCAGGGCCCGGGTTTTGCTTTGGAAATAACCTCGTCTGAAGGGCGATTCTCGGGTTTTGCGGCCTTGCCAAAAACGGCCGTTGCACCTAGTTTCCGCCCCGTCCAGCCCCCCTCGGTGACCGGCCCTTATCAAGGGCGCCCCCAGGGCGGCTCGCAAGGATGCAGTTGTAGCTCAGTTGGTTAGAGCGCCTGTCTGTGGAACAGGAGGTCGGTGGTTCGAGCCCACCCAACTGTACCAGCGTTGCTGGGCGTTTCGTCTCCAACTTTTCTACTGTGGCTATGTCATCGCTAGTACAGCGATGATCTTCCGCCGTTTCCCGGGGATAGCGAAACTCGGTCGTTGCTCGGTTTGCTGTTTTCGTGATTTGTTCTTCGCCTCAACCTTTAGGTGATGAGATGGCGGAAGAGACGTTCAAGGTTACAATCAAAGGTCCTGGGCTCGACTTCAATCAGTCCATCGAGAAGGCTGACGCTACTTTGATCATGAGCTTCGTGATGACCGGCTCCTCTTTGCCAAGTCACGGCTCGACGGGAGGCGACGGCCGCGCGGGCGCTGGTGTTAGTGGAGGTGCAGGTGGCGCC
>NZ_JBFULT010000127.1:0-14495 GCF_054049755.1 Bradyrhizobium sp. P5_C11_2 | reverse complement strand
ATGACGTCCTGCACGCTTGATCCGCGCTTGTACTGCCCAATGATCCCATCCCTCTTTTGGGGACTGAATTTGAGACGCAGGGCAGGTCCGCTATCGGCCAGACGTTTCTTGATCTGTCTGACCGCGAGAACGGCCGGATGAAACTTCAGTTCCGTCAATCGCGCATTGAAGGCCTTGCTCAACGACATATCGAACCTCACTTCGCGGAGATTTGCCCGACAGCCCTTAATTGCTAAGATCGCCTCTCATTTTTGATCGACTTTAAGGCTTTCGCTTGACCGCGGAATGATCCGGGAAGCTAGAGCCCCGTTCCGATGGAATCGGAACGGGGCTCTAGCTTCTTGTTTTGACGCGTTTTCTTTACGCGAACCGGTTTCCACTTCGCTGGAAAACGCTCTAGCGCCGCTACGCGATCGCAAGAATCTCGAGTTCCTGGCTGCCCGAACCTGCGACATCGCCGACGACTTTTCCGATCAGCGACCTCGCGACCGGAGCGACAAACGAGATCGATCCGGCCTTTGGATCCGCTTCATCCTCTCCGACGATCCGATAGGTCTGCACGCGGCCATCGGCGCGGCTGAAGGTCACGGTGCAGCCGAAGGCGACCGTCTCGGTCGACGCCGGATGGGGAACAAGCTGCGCCGTGCGCAGCCTTTCGGCGAAGTAGCGAGCATCGCGCAAGGGGACCGCCGACTGCCGGCGCTTTTCGTTGACGTCCTCGATGCGCTGCGCGGCCTCATAGGCCTCACGTGCCTGCCGGAGCTGCAACTGCAACGCCTGCAAGCCCGCTTCCGTCACGAGGTTCGGATGCGGCGAGATCGGGCGATCCGGCAACAGCGTCTCGGACGCGGTTTCGGCGCTCTCTTCTTTGGTAAAGGCGACGCTCAACTCGAAAATCCTGTCGAACTGTTTCGGGTCATGGTGGTGCTCGCCCGCGATCCCCAAGGGATCACGCGCTGGACCACGGCCGGTGATGGCCCGGATTATATCTCAAGTTCGACGAAACGGCGCAGCTTGAAGACGAGATCCGGCAAGGCCTGGCGGAACCGCGTCGCATTCCGGAACGTGGTCGAGAACGGCGCGAAGGTGATCATGGCGTTCCAATGCCGGTAGCCGTAGACCGTGACCGAGGCGCCGGACGCTGGAAAATCATCCATCTTGCGCAACTCACCGAGCACGAGATCGGCAATCACCTCCGCAGGCAGCCGCCGTTTGCCATCCGGTGTCATGACGATTTGAGCGGGCGGCTCGACCGGGTTCGTGGCGGCCGGTGCGGCGTTGGATGCATTCCCGCTCTTGGTCGATGCTGCTTCCTGGATCGGCGCGGCGACCGGCTCAAATCCGCGCGACGGCACGGTCGGCGGACCCTCACTGAGTGGCGGCGGTGCARTATTGTCTGGGCGCTTGTTGCCTCCCAGGATGCCGCTGATCATCGCCACAAGGCCAGCATCCCTCCCATCATCACTCATTACGACCCCCGGATGCTTTGGCCTACTCTAGCACCGTTACGGTCGATCGCCGCAAGAAGTGCGGGTCAGGCCGCACCTGACCAAGTCGCCCAAAACCGATTGATGACGCCAGAGCCCAGTTCCGATGGAATCGGAACGGGGCTCTTGATTGTTGTCTTGACGCGTTTTCTTCACGCAGCGGCGCAGCATCCGATCACGTCGCGCCGTCCCGTGCGATCCATCACCGCTTATCGAACGGAATATATTGCTGGTACTGCTTGGGCACCGAGCTGCGGTAGCGTGCGGGAACGGTGCCGGTGTCGACCGAATGATCGATCTCCTGCTGCCGCGTCATCTTCTTTTTCGCCGGCTTCTTCGACCCGCTCTTCTTGGAGTCGGAGGGCTGGCTGGAGGTGTCGGTGGTTGCGCTCGGCGTCGTTGTCGTCGCAGCCGGCGCGGTGGTCGTGGCGGCCGGAGCCGCGGTGCCGCCGGCGGCCGGCGTGCCCTGCGCCAGCACGAGCGATGTCTGCATGATAAGCGCCAGCGCTGCTGTCGCAGCCAGCAAATATGACTTTTGCATCAGTACCTCCAAAAATGCCTGATCCGAATGCGGCAAAAATAGTCCTGCCGGATCGACGCGGGCAAGTGTCCCAGGATAGGCCGGAACTCCGACGCGAACTGTGGCCGAGATCACAGAGCTGGCCGCGGCTTGCCTCATGATGCGCGCATGTCGAACGCAGCGGCCGCCGCGAACACCAAGACAGACACGAGCAAGTGTCAGACGAGCCCTGGAACACGACGGGCCGACTGATGTTCCTCATCCACTCATTCTCGAAGGAGTCTGAAATGCGCCGCACCATCCTCACGCTCGCATYGCTCGCAGCGCTGATCACCGTAGCATCTCCGCCAGCCCAGGCGCATCCTGCAAACGATCGATATTGCCTGCAGGGCCGCATCTGGGGCTATCCGGGCAATTGCCAGTTCGCGAGCTACCAGCAGTGCCTCGCCACGGCCTCCGGCACCTCGGCGTATTGCGGCATCAATCCGCGCTACGCGTTCTCGCAACAGCGCTATTATTGACCGCGTGGCGGCGCGCGCATGTCGCGCGTGCCGCCGCCCATTCCGGGCGGCCTTGTTGCCGAGGCGGGCTCAATGCGCGGCGCCATGGCCGATCTCCTCCAGCCGCGTTGCGAACCAGCGCGACAGCGGCGGATCGACGATACCGCCGACATAGACCTCTGACGTGGTGACGCGGTCCCTCGCCAGCACCAGCAGCACGCCGACCCAATAGGCGAACCAGACGTGCGGATCGGTCAGCGCCCTCAGCTTGTGCTGGTCGTGCTCCAGCGGCGTGTGATTGCCCGCCTTGCGGATCTCCACACTGAGCAGGTTTTTCGGGATCTCGCGCTGATGCACGACCACGTCGGGGTAGATCGACTTCCCCAGATGATCGTCGGTCGAGATGATGGTGCCGTGCGGCAGGTGCAGCGTGCGCTCGCCGAGCCGGTCGTAGTTGCAATCCACCGCCCAGCCCGGGAACTGCTTCTCCAGATGCACGGCGAAGCGATGCGTGATCGCGCGCTCGCCGATGTCCTTCTCGAACAAGAATCCTTCGTGGGCGTAGAAGTCCCGGAGCGCCGCGACCACCTTGTTCAGCTCGGTCTGCATCGTGCCCCCCGGCCCCATTTCGACCCTTGTGCGTCCCGACCGGTCTCTCGCTCCCTCGCCCCGTTCTTACGGGGAGAGGGTGGGGTGAGGGGGCCGTCTCCGCGAGTTCGGTTGGAATGATAGGTCGAACGCGCGCGGCGTGCGAGTCGGATGGTCCTTTGCCTGGGTCCGCAGCTTGCCTTGCCCCTCACCCGGATTGCTGCGCAATCCGACCTCTCCCCGCAGAAGAGCGGGGAGAGGTGAAGAGATCGGCCAGACTCACATCTGAACTTCGATCAGTCGCGGCCCGGGTTCGGCGACGGCTTCGGCCAGCGCCTTGTTGAACTCGTCGGCATTGGTGACGGCGCGGCCGGGCACGCCCATGCCCTTCGCCAGCGCGACGAAGTCCAGCGTCGGACGGTCGAGCCGCAGCATGTCGTTGGCGCGCTGGCCGGGCTCGCCGGCGCCGACATTGTCGAACTCGCCGCGCAGGATCTGGTAGATGCGGTTGGCGAACACGATGGTGACGATGTTGAGGTTTTCGCGGGCCTGGGTCCACAGCGACTGGATCGTGTACATCGCGCTGCCGTCGCCGACCATCGTGATCACCTTGCGGTCCGGACAGGCGATCGCAGCGCCGATCGACAGCGGCGTGGAGAAGCCGATCGAGCCGCCCATGTTCTGAAGCCAGTCATGCGGGGCGGCCGCCGCGGTCGGCGGGAAGAAGCCGCGGCCGGTGGTCAGGGATTCGTCGACCATGATCGCGTTCTCGGGAATCGCGCATGCGATCGCCTGCGCGATCGAGGCGAAGGTCAGCGCGCCGGTCGGCTTGACCAGCTCAGCCAAGGCCTGCGGCTTGACGTCGTTCGCGCTCGCCTTCACTGCGCCGGCGAGCGCTTCCAGCGCCGCGACCGAATTCTCGCCCCAGGTGGTCATGCGATGCACGTCGCAGCCCTCGGGCTTGAGCATGCTCGGCTTGTTCGGATAGGCGAAGAACGCCACGGGATCATCGGACTCGACCAGCACGATGTGACGGAATTTTGCCAGCATCGGCAGCGCGTTCTCGATCACGTAGTGGATGCGGTCGATCGAGAAGCGGCCGCGGCCGCGCGCCATCTTGGGGCGGAAGGTAGGGCCCATCACGGTGCAGCCGGTCTTGCCGGCGATGCGCTCGGCCAGCGCCAGGCCCTTTTCGCTCAGCGCGCTGCCGGTCATCAGCAGCAGCGTGCCTTCGCCGTCCCCGTGCAGGATTTTTGCGGCCTGCTCGACCGCCTGCGGCGAATAGCTCGCGCGCTGCTGCTCGGCCGGCACCTCGGCGATGCCGTCGGCCTCGTTCCAGGCGGTGTCGGCGGGCAGGATCAGGGTCGCGATCTGCGGCGGCGCGCTTTTGGCGGCGGCAATCGCCGCGGCACCGTCAGCGGCCACCGATTTGGAATCCGGGGAGGTGCGGACCCAGGACGACATCGGCCGGGCCAGGCCCTCGATGTCGGAGGTCAGCGGCGCGTTGTAGCCGATGTGGTAGACCGCATGCTGGCCGACGATGTTGACGATGCCGGAATTCGCCTTCTTGGCGTTGTGCAGATTGGCAAGGCCGTTGGCGAGGCCGGGACCGAGATGCAGCAGGGTCGAGGCCGGGGTCCCCTTCATGCGGAAATAGCCGTCGGCCGCCCCCGTCACCACGCCTTCGAACAGGCCGAGCACGCAGCGCATGCCCGGCACGCGGTCGAGCGCCGCGACAAAATGCATCTCGGAGGTGCCGGGATTGGAGAAGCAGATGTCGACCCCGCCCTTGACCATCGTCCGCACCAGGCTTTCCGCACCGTTCATCCCAAAGCTCCCGCAACCGGCCATTTCCAATGATCCGTCCGATCAATCATTGTTCGCCGCCTCCGTCAAAGCAATAGCGGGCATTGCTGCCCTGCCCGGCATGACGATGCGACGGTTTGGCTAATGCTTTTCGGCAATTTGGCGCGGTTGCAAATTGGTAACGCCAATCGTTAAGCATGACGTCCTCACGGGGCCGTGGCTTGCGGAATGCCCGTAAATATGGCCTCCTTGAATCGATTTTTTTTTGCTGGGGGATACAATGATCCGGTTTTTTGCCGCGCCGATTGCAGCCATCGCACTCCTGTCGGCCACGATGGGCGCCGCGTTCGCCGAAGGGTTCGACACGCGCGACTTCATGGGCTTCGGCCCGAGCTTCTTCCGTGGCGGTTCGAGCCCGATCACCCGCACGACCATCAACTATAACGGGGCCTACGCCCCCGGCACGATCGTGGTGAACACCAGCGAGCGGCGGCTCTATCTGGTGCTCCAGAACGGCCAGGCGCTGAGCTACGGCATCGGCGTCGGCCGTGACGGCTTCCGCTGGGGTGGGGTTCACAGGATCACCGCCAAGAAGGAGTGGCCGGACTGGACGCCGCCGTCGCAGATGCTGGCGCGCCGGCCGGACCTGCCGCGCCACATGAAGGGCGGCATCGAGAATCCGCTCGGCGCGCGCGCCATGTATCTCGGCTCGACCCTCTACCGCATCCACGGCTCGAACGAGCCGGAGACGATCGGCCAGGCGGTATCCTCTGGCTGCTTCCGCATGACCAATGAGGACGTCAGCGACCTCTATGGCCGTGTCTCGGTTGGCACCACGGTAGTGGTGCTGAACAACTGAAGCGCAATTGCCTCCACGCAAGTGGTGTGCTCCCTCTCCCGCTTGCGGGAGAGGGTTGGGGAGAGGGTCTCTCCGCAACGGGACAATCCCCCAGAGGAGAGAACCCTCACCCGCCGCTACGCGGCGACCTCTCCCGTAAGCGGGAGAGGTTGAGGGAGCACGCGGCTCCGGCTGGATCACACGAAGTCTGTCACGCTTTTGCTACAGATGATCGGCGGGAACCCGCAGGGCGCGTGAATTTGCGGTCTTGTGCGCGCGACGCGAATACGGCAGCGTCGGGTGACAATGAGCGCATTGAATCCGCCCGCGCGTGGCCTTCGCATCGCCCTCCTGGCGCTCGCAGCGCTCATAGCCGCGCCTGACACCGCTACCATCGCTGCCGCGGGCGAATTGCCCGCGGTCGCGGCGCGCCAGCGCTCCGAGAAGAAGAGCTTTACCGACGGCGAGATCATCGAGGGCTTTCTGAAGACGGCGTTCGGCGCCGAATATCACCTCGCCGGCCGCGTCGACCGCATCCGCAAGTTCGACGGGCCGGTGCGCGTGTTCGCCGAGAGCGACCGCGCCGACCGCAAGGCGCAGCTCGCCAAGGTCGTGGCCGACATCGGCAAGCGCGTGCAGCATCTCGACATCGCCATGATCGACACCAGCGAGGCCGCCAACGTGCGGGTGAAGCTGGTGCGTGACCGCGATCTGTTTCGCACCATCTCCAGCTTCTACGGCGCCGAGAAGGCGCGCGAGATCCGCACCTCGCTCGATCCGCAATGCCTGTCCGGCTTCCGCAAGAACGACAATTTCGAGATCGAGCATTCCGACGTCATCCTCACCGTCGACAATGGCGATTTCACCTTCCTCGACTGCGCCTATGAGGAGCTCCTGCAATCGCTCGGCCCGATCAACGACACCGCGAGCGTGCCCTGGACCATGTTCAACGACAACGTCTCGATGGGCTATTTCGACGTCTACGACCAATACATCCTCAACCTGCTCTACGATCCCCGCATCAAGCCCGGCATGACCGTGCAGGAGGTCAGGGCGCTGCTGCCCGAAGTCCTCGCGGACGTGCGCGCCTGGGTGAAGCGGGTGAATGACCTGAAGGAGTAGAGGCCGCACGACCGCTGCCTCCTACCCTCCCCTGGAGGGGGCCCCTCCAGGGGAGGGTCAGCAAGGATGCTCTCGCCGCCTCACACCTTCGTCGCTTTCGTCATCAGAAACTGCTGGCGCATGACGTTGTTGGCGGGGTCGAAATATTCCGAGATCAGCGCCTCGAACTCGGCGTGGAAGCTCTTGAGCTTGTCCGGCTCGTCCTTGTACTCGCCGACGAGCTTGATCAAGGGCCCGATCGTCGTTTCCATGGTGCGGCGGAAATGCTGCGGGCTGAGCGCAGACGGCGTCATCATGTCCATCTCGAAGGAGAGATGCTTCACCTTGCCGGCAAGACGCTCGGCGACGATCTTCGGATCGCCCCACAACACCGGCGATGCCACGCCCTCGGGCGGCGGCAAATGGCGCCCGACCAGCGCGAACATCCGTCCGACATAGAGATGCGGCGGCCAGGTGGAGAAGGCGATGGTGCCCCCGGGCTTCAGCACGCGCAGCATCTCGGCAATGGTGACGTCGGGGCGCGGCGCGAACATGTGGCCGAACTGGCTGAGCACCACGTCGAACTCGCTGTCGCCATAGGGCAGGCTTTCGGCGTCGCCATCCTTGAAGTCGACATCGAGGTTGACCAGGCCCGCGTGCTCGCGGGCGCGCGCGATCAGGACCGGCGACAGGTCGARGCCCCTGACCTTCGCACCACGGCGTGCCGCCGTGATCGCAACGACGCCGGTGCCGCAGCCGACGTCGAGCAGCCGCTGGCCGGCGGCGACGCCGGCAAAGTTCGCGAGCTTGGCCGCAGCCGGTGTCGTGAACACTTCCATCGGCGTGAACAGTGACCAGGCTTCCTTCTGGACTGCCTTGAAACCTGCAAACGGGTCCTGCGCGGTCATGGAACTCTCCCTTCGCTCGAGGTCGATCTTCATGAGGCTGGCAACGGTCGCCGGAGGTTCAACACAGACCGGTTGCATTGCCCTACTGCACGAGATCGGCAACGGTGGTCGCGGCCTTGAGGCCGGTGCCGGTGAGGACCGCGACCGTGGTCTCGTTGGCCTTGATGGCGCCGGCGCCGGAGAGCTTTTCCAGCGCGGCCGCCGCGCTGGCGCTGGTCGGCTCGGCAAACAGGCCCTGCCGTGCAAGGCGGCGCAGGGCGGCGACGATCTCCTCCTCGGTGAGCGCAACGGTGCCGCCGCCGCTCTCGCGCAAGGCGCCGATGATCTCGCGCAGGCGCAGGGGATGCTTGATCGCGGTGCCTTCGGCGATGGTTTTCTGCACCTCGCGCGGCACCGGCGTATCGACGCCGGCCTGAAAGCTCGCATCGATCGGCGAGCAATTTTGTGGCTGCGCCGCGAACAGCCGCGGCAGTTTTGCGATCTGACCGGCTTTCAACAACTCGCGGAAGCCGAAGGCACAGCCGAGCAGGCTGCTGCCGGCGCCGACGGGAACGATGACGTTGTCGGGCGCGCGAAAACCGAGATCCTCCCAGATTTCATAGGCGAGCGACTTGGTGCCCTCGAGGAAGAGCGGCTGCCAGTTGTGACTGGCATAGAAGGTCTGGTTCGACTGGCGGATGGCCTCGGCCTCCGATTCCTCGCGCGGGCCTTCGACGAGTTGCACAATGGCGCCATAGGCGCGCACCTGGGCGATCTTGGCCGGCGATGTGGATGCGGGCGCCAGGATCTTCACGCGCATGCCGCCGGCGGCACCTAACCCCGCCATCGACGAGCCGCCATTGCCTGAAGAATCCTCCAGAATGGCATCGACGCCGATCTGGCGCAGGAACGACAGCATCACCGCGGAACCTCTGTCCTTGAAGCTGCCGGTCGGGTTGAACCATTCGAGCTTGAAGAACGGCCGCAGGTCGCCCCAGTCCTGCGCGACCAGTGGCGTGCAGCCTTCGCCGAGCGTGATCGGATTTGCGATCTCGACCGGCAGCGCCGCCCGGTAGCGCCAGAGCGACCGCGTGCGGCCCTCGATCTCATCGCGCGACATCCCCGCCCCCGGTGTCACCAGAAGCGGCGTGCGCTCGTCCGAGCACCAGCGCGGCTGGTCCAGGGGATAGAGCTTTCCGTTGCGGGGGTCGATGTAACTGGCGGCAGACATGGCGCACTCCGGGACAGGGCCGATCCGGTCGATATGTCTGAATATGCAGGTTTTATCCAGTCACCTGTTTGAAGGAGGTAGAGGCGCCCCCTTCAAAAATTCGAATAATTACATAGATATAGGGTACGTTCTGGCGTCGTTCACTGATCCGGACGGGCACCGGAACGGCCTTTGGCCGCCCCGCACGATTAACTTGTCTGTCGTGGCTGGCCGCTACAATATGTTGGATTGCGTCGCCGGTGTCCGTGCCGGCAGCGTGACTGAGCCAGGCCCGTCCGAGCGGCGGGCCGTTGGCTTTTTGGGAGTTTGGCCATGAGCCGCGCGAACCGTACCGACCACATCCGCCTGACCTCCCATCCGGAGCCGGGCAAAAAGGGCGCCTTTCCGATCCATTGGGGCGCAGCTGACGCGCGCGCCCGCGGGCCGATCATCGGCACGGTGTCGCGCGCGCAGGATCGCAACGTGATCGGCAGCCATGGCGGCTCATATGCGATGTATCGGGCGCTCGCCGTCTCCGCCGGCGCGCTCGATCCGATCCGGCGTCCCGATCTGACCAACACGTTTCCGGCAGCGACCATCGGCCCGTTTGAGCAATGGCGCGATCCCGCAAAAATCGTCGCGCTCGATCCCTGGGGCCATCTGGTCGCCGAGAATTTCGGCAAGGAGATCGCCGAGGGTTCCGACATCAGGCCGAGCATCGCGGTGACGCGTGCGCGGCTCGACCTGCCGGAGATCCGCGAGGCGCTTGCCGCAAAGCGGCTGCGCGCCGAYGGCGAGGTCGTGCACGCCAATGGCAGCGTGTCGGTGGTGAAGATCGCGATCGATCCGGTCTGGTACCTGCCGGGCCTCGCGGAGCGCTTCGGCACCAATGAGAACGAGCTGCGGCGCACCCTGTTCGAGCAGACCGCCGGCATGTTCCCGGAGCTGGTGACGCGGCCGGACATGAAGGTGTTCCTGCCGCCGATCGGCGGCACCACCGTCTACATGTTCGGCGACGTGACAAAACTGCCGGACCATCGCACCAAGATCACCTGCCGCGTCCACGACGAATGCAACGGCTCCGACGTGTTCGGCTCCGACATCTGCACCTGCCGGCCCTACCTGATCCACGGCATCGAGGAATCCGCGCGCGGCGCGCAGGAGGGCGGGCTCGGGCTCGTCGTCTACAACCGCAAGGAAGGCCGCGCGCTCGGCGAGGTCACGAAATTCCTGGTCTACAACGCCCGCAAGCGCCAGGAGGACGGCGATGCGGCCGCGGCCTATTTCGAGCGCACCGAATGCGTCGCCGGCGTCCAGGATGCACGTTTCCAGCAACTGATGCCCGACACCATCCACTGGCTGGGCCTGAAGCGCATCGACCGCTTCCTGTCGATGAGCGACATGAAGCATGACGCGCTGACCTCGCAGGGCATCGACATCGTCGAGCGCGTGCCGATCCCGCCGGAGCTCATTCCCGCCGACGCCTATGTCGAGATCGCCGCGAAGAAGGCCGCCGGCTATTACTCGACCGACGTTGCGCCGGAGAAGGACGTGAACGGCGTGGTCGGGCGTTCGCTGGAAAAGTACTGATCGCGTGATGGCGGACGCTTTGGAACGAGAGGCCCGCTCGCTGCTCAGCGCAGCAGCGGTTCGCGCGCGCGCCGGTGAGATGCTTCAGATCGGCCTTGCCGGCGGGCTCAACCATTTCGCTGTTGATCTCGACCGCATGGACGGCGTTGCCGAGGCCGTGCTCGCGGTCACGCGAAAAGCCTATCCGACGCTGGAGATTCCCTTCCATGCGCGCTGGCGGCATTTTGTGCTTGATGGCGTCGACCGCTGGGCGCGGCTTGCGGGCAAGGTCGCGTGGCCGGACCGCGCCGCGCGGGCGCGCGCCGAGTTCGATCTTGCGATCGTCAGCGTGCTGCTCGATGCCGGCGCCGGCGCGGCGTGGCGCTATCGGGACGCGGTGACGGGCGAAGCCATCGGCCGGTCGGAGGGGCTTGCGATCGCCAGCCTCGACATGTTCGCAAGCGGTCTCTTTTCCAGCGGCGCGCACGCGCCTTTCCGGGTCGACGCGGACGTGCTGGCAAAACTGCCGCTCGCCGCGCTCACATCCGCCTTTCAGGTGACGGATGCCAATCCGCTGCTCGGCCTCGAAGGACGCACGGATCTGCTGCGGCGCCTGGGCCGGCTGGTGGCGGAGCGCGCGGCGGTTTTCGGTCTGCACGACACGCCGCGGCCGGGCGGCCTGTTCGATCACATCGCGGCGCAGGCGAACAACGGCACTCTTCCCGCGCCCGCCATCCTGTCGGCGGTGCTGAACCAGCTCGGGCCGATCTGGCCGTCGCGGCTCGAGCTCGCCGGGATTCCGCTCGGCGATTGCTGGCGCCATCCAGCGATCAAGGCCGATGATGCGACCGCCGGCCTCGTCCCCCTGCACAAGCTGTCGCAATGGCTGAGCTATTCGCTGATCGAGCCGCTCCAGCGTGCCGGTTTCGACGTGACCGACATCGACGGCCTGACCGGGCTTGCCGAGTACCGCAATGGCGGCCTGTTCGTCGATCACGAGGTGCTGCGGCTGCGCGATGCCGCCGATGCCGAGCGTGCGCACGCGGTGGACTCGCTGCTCGTCGTGGAGTGGCGCGCGCTGACCGTCGCGTTGCTGGACCGGCTCGCCGAGCTGGTCCGCGCAAAACTCGGCCGCACGCCGGAGTCATTGCCGCTCGCCAGCATTCTCGAAGGCGGCACCTGGGCCGCAGGCCGCGCGATCGCCTTCGCGCGCCGTCCCGATGGTTCGCCGCCGCTCAAGGTGATCAGCGACGGCACGGTTTTCTAATCTATTCATCCGCAGTATTGCGCATCGATGAATTTCAGGAGCACCCGATCATGGAAGGCGTCACGGTCGTCGATCATCCGCTGGTGCAGCACAAGCTGACACTGGTGCGGGACAAGTCCATCTCGACAAAGTCCTTCCGCGAGCTGATCAAGGAGATCGGCATGCTGCTCTGCTACGAGGTGACGCGCGACCTGCCGCTCGCCGACACCGTCATCGAGACGCCGCTGGCGACGATGCACTCGGCCAAGATCGCGGGCAAGAAGCTGGTGTTCGTGCCGATGCTGCGCGCCGGCACGACCTTCGTCGACGGCATGATGGATCTGGTGCCGACCGCGCGCGTCGCACATATCGGGCTCTACCGCGAGCCGCACAGCTTTGCCGCGGTCGAGTATTTCTTCAAATCGCCGTCCGATCTCGGCGAGCGCCTCGCCATCGTGGTGACGCCGGTTGTCGCCACTGCGAATACGGCCGTGGCCGCGATCGACCGGCTGAAGGAGCGCGGCGCCAAGGATATTCGGCTGGCCTGCCTGATCGCCGCTCCGGAAGGACTCGAGCGGCTGCGGGGCTTGCATCCGGACGTGCCGATCTGGACGGCGGCGGTGGATGAAGGCCTCGACGAGAACGGTTTTATCCTGCCGGGCCTTGGCGACGCCGGCGACCGCGCTTACGGGACGCGATAAGCAGGCTCACACCTTCCCGCTGCCGCAGATCCCCTTCAGCGCCTGCCACTCCTTGTCCGTCAGCAGCGGCGGGCCGCTGGCGGGGCGGTCTTCCCTGGTCATGCGGGCGAGGCGGTCCTCGGTCAACGGGTGACTTGCGAGGATGGTGAAGCCGCTTCCGCCTTCCTTGCCGGTGATGCGGAACATCAACTCCGCCGCGGGCTTCGGCGAGCGGCCGAGCTTGTGCATGATCTCGATCGCGAAGGTATCGGCGGCGGTCTCGGCCTCGCGCGAATAGGAGGCCTCGACCACGCTGCGCGAGGCGAAGATCACGGCGGAGGAGCCGGTGACGTCGCCGAACAGCAGACCGATCAGGAACGAGGTGCCGCCGTTGTAGATCAGGCCGCGCATGCTGTCGTAATGCTTGAGATGGCCGAGCTCGTGGGCGAGGATGCCGGCGAGCTCGTCGGGGCTTTCGGCCCTGTCGAGCAGGGCCTTCAGCACGAAGACCTTGCCGCCCGGCAGCGCGAAGGCGTTCGGTATCGAGGACGGCAGCACACCGGCCGTCATGGAATCGTCGTCAAGGCCGGCGGCATCGCGCAGGCGGTTGACCAGCTTGGAAAAGGCCGCCTGACCGGCCGGATCATTGCAGGAGGCGCGCCCGAAAATGGTCTTCACCTGAACCTCGGCAGCATCGCCGATCCGCCGCTCGACCGGTTTCGGCACCAGCGGCGCGAGACGGTCGGCGGCGAGCGGCACGCCGAACAGCACGACGCAGACGATCGAGACGGCGGCGGCCACCGACCAGCCGACGATCTTTGCGACGCCGCGGCGCGTGGTCTGGTGCTCGTCGAGACGTGTGCAACGCGCGACCAGGTCCGCTGCGAGCGAAGCGTCGCGGATCTCGAGCCGTGCCAGTGGCGGCGCGGAGGTACATGCGAGCCGCAAGATGCCGGCGGGGCTGTCGGCACGGCGGATGTCGGGATAGGCCCAGCACGCGATCGTCTGCGCTCCCTCGGCCTCGCCCGCCTCGACGATCTCGAGCGCGTCACCGAGCCTCAGCGTGACCTGCCGCCTGCGGCTCGAAACGCCGTCGAACAGGATCGTCGGCTTTGCGGGCCGGGCCGCCGCCTCGACAGATACGTCGGTCACGACCTAGAATCCTGCGACATCGAGCCCATCGGCAAAGCCTTCGCCAAGCGCGCTGGCGAGCTCGCCGCGACCGCGCACATCCGCCGCCGCGCCAATGTCATGCACCTCGACGGTCTCAAGCACTTTCACCCAGATATCGTGCTGGAGATACATCCGCATGACGACGTTCAGCGCAAGCGCCAGGGCAAGATAGCCGATCACCATCATGGACAGAAGCGGAATACTCCGCGCGAACGCGTCGGGCCCGGCGGGCGCTCCGCCGAAGGCTGCGACCAGCCCGGTCGCGGCGGCGATGTAGAGCCCGAACAGGACGCTCAGCAGCATCCACCAGCCGATCACTTTCCAGTAGACGCCGTAGAACGCGTTGGTCGGCAAATTCGAGGAGACGTTCACGCCGCCGATGCGGATGCCGTCGAGCCACCAGCGCCACTCGCGCGCCTTGAACTGGGCATAGAAGAACGGGGCAAGCGGGAAGATGACCAGCGCGATCGGGCTCAGCAGCCACAGCCACCAGCCGCGCTTGAAGAACGTCCAGCCGTCGCCTGCGAAATCGCCGCGCAGATCGCCGAAATGGGTGTGCTGCATCTTGTAGCGTTCGAGCGAAGCCTCGCGCCAGGGCAGCGCCAGACCGAGGGTCAGGAACACCAGCAGGCCCCACAGCATGGCGCGGAACGAATAGGCCCAGCCCGACCCGTCCATCCAGAACCGCACGCCGCGCCAGACCGTGCGCGTCAGCCGGTAGCGCCGCGCGCGATAGATCGCGAACTGGCCGAAGGCGTAGAAGCTGATGAACAGCGGCGTCGAGGCAAAACCCTGCCAGCGCTCGAACTCGATGCCGATCAGGAAATAGGCGAGATAGATCGGCACCAGGATCGCGAGCGCGAACAGGAAGCCGATCAGGAGCTCCTTGC
>NZ_JBFULT010000126.1:0-14580 GCF_054049755.1 Bradyrhizobium sp. P5_C11_2 | reverse complement strand
GCCGGGCGTCGACCGCCTCAGCGTCGACCAGGCCGTGCGCGAGGCCGAGCGCGCGATGAAGCTCACGATCCCCTGCATCGCGCTGTTTCCCTACACCGATCCGTCCCTGCGCGACGAGGAAGGATCGGAAGCGACCAACCCGGACAATCTGGTCTGCCAGGCCGTGCGCGCGATCAAGAAGGAGTTTCCCGATCTCGGCATTCTCTGCGACGTCGCGCTCGATCCCTTCACCAGCCACGGCCATGACGGCCTGATCGCCGACGGCCGGATCCTGAACGACGAGACGGTTGCCGTGCTGGTGCGCCAGGCCCTGGTGCAGGCCGAGGCCGGATGCGACATCATCGCGCCTTCGGACATGATGGACGGCCGCGTCGCCGCGATCCGCGAGGGGCTGGATCGCGCCGGCCTGCTCGACGTGCAGATCATGGCCTATGCGGCCAAATACGCCTCCGCCTTCTACGGCCCGTTCCGCGACGCCATCGGCTCGGCCAAGACGCTCACCGGCGACAAGCGCACCTACCAGATGGACAGCGCCAACACCGACGAAGCGCTGCGCGAGGTCGAGCTCGACATTTCCGAGGGCGCCGACATGGTGATGGTGAAGCCCGGCATGCCCTATCTCGACGTGGTGCGGCGGGTGAAGGACACCTTTGCGATGCCGACCTTCGCCTACCAGGTCTCCGGCGAATACGCGATGATCGCGGCCGCCGCAGGCAATGGCTGGCTCGACGGCGACCGCGCGATGATGGAGAGCCTGTTGGCCTTCAAGCGCGCCGGCGCCGACGGCGTGCTGAGCTACTTCGCGCCGAAGGCGGCGGAGAAGCTGCGAGCGCAGGGGTAAACCCCAACGTCGTCCCGGCGAAGGCCGGGACCCATACCGTGTGATCCATCGATGGCGGGCGGTATTCGTACCGGCGAAGGGATCAAACTTCTAGTCTTCGACAAACTTCTCCCTGGGGTAATGGGTCCTGGCTTTCGCCAGGACGACGGTGGAAGTGCCGCACCTTCCACGAGCCTCCCCCGCCCCCGAATCGCCGGAATATTTCGGCTTGTTGACGTCGGCGCACCCTTGGCACGCGGACGGCCTGTTCCCATGTCCTGCTACGGGAGTTTCCCTCGGGGAGGACGGACCATGTCGTATTCGGACTCGGGCAATTCAGGTCCCCAGGCGGGCGCCTGGCGCAATGATGGCGGGGTTCCGCCGAATGCCTATGATCCTTATTTGCATCCGGAACTGTTCCGCGGCGTGGCGACGCGGCGGGTGTTCGCCTTCCTGATCGACATGATCGTGATCTCGGTGCCGGTCATCCTCGGCTACCTCTTCATCGCCGTGTTCGGCGTGGTGACGCTCGGCATCGGCTGGGCGCTGTTCTGGCTCGCCTGGCCCGCTTCCGTGGTCTGGGCCATCGTCTATTACGGCGCCTGCATCGGTGGTCCCTCGTCCGCGACGATCGGGATGCGGGTAATGGACCTGGAGTTGCGCACCTGGTACGGCGCACCCGGCTATTTCGTGCTCGGCGCCACCCATGCCGTGCTGTTCTGGGTGACGGTGTCGTTCCTGTCGCCCTTTGTGGTGCTGGTCGGCCTGTTCAACGGCCGGCGGCGCCTGCTGCATGATTTCGTGCTGGGAACGGTCATCGTCAACAATTCCGTTCGCGCACCCGTGCCGGAAGCGGCCAGAACCTGGTGATCAAGGACCTATCAACCAGGACCATCTAAACTGACCGATCTGCCCCGCCGAGCAGAGCGATTGACCGGGAGCTTTCGTAGCGCGATGCTGATACTCACTTTGGAGGCCCACGACGTCCCTTGACCCAGCACTCGCGCGATACCCCACAATTTTACCTCACGGCGCCCTCGCCCTGCCCGTATCTGCCGGGCCGGCATGAGCGCAAGGTGTTCACGCACCTGGTGGGAGAGCGCGCCGGCGACCTCAACGACCTGCTGACCCATGGCGGGTTCCGCCGCAGCCAGTCGATCGCCTACCGGCCGGCCTGCGACCAGTGCCGCGCCTGCGTTTCGGTCCGGGTCATCGCCAACGAGTTCCGCCCCTCCCGCAACTTCCGCAAGGTGATCGCGCGCAACGCCGACATCATCGGCGAGCAGCGCAGCGCGGTCCCGACCTCCGAGCAATATTCGGTGTTTCGCGCCTATCTCGACGCCCGCCACCGCCACGGCGGCATGGCCGACATGACTGTGCTCGACTACGCCATGATGGTCGAGGACAGCCATGTCGAGACCCGCATCATCGAGTACCGCAAGCGCGGTCCCGACAGCGGCATCACCGGCCGCGGCGAGGAGCTGATCGCAGTGGCGCTGACCGACGTGCTCAGCGACGGCCTGTCGATGGTCTACTCGTTCTTCGAGCCGAGCCAGGTCAGCCGCTCGATGGGCACCTTCATGATCCTCGACCACATCGTCCGCGCCCGCCGCCAGGGCCTACCTTACGTCTATCTCGGCTACTGGATCGATGGCTCCAAGAAGATGGACTACAAGGCCCGCTTCCTGCCGCAGCAGCGCCTCGCGCCATCAGGCTGGCTGCGCATCGACGCACAGGGCGACGCTGCGTCCGAGCCGCAGGATTAAGAGGCAGTGGTTCGACGTCGTGCGTCGAGCGGAGGTCTTCGCTTGCCATCGGCAGGTTCTGTCATGGTCGCACTCTCGGTGATCATCCCGTCGAGCATCGATGCTCATGCCTGTGAAGCCGGCCACAAAGAGTATTTTGGCCGCTGCATCGCGGTGACGCCTCCCGCCCCGAATCTTCTCACGTTCCYCAAAGACTACGGCCAGCCAGTCGTCAAGGTTGGCGAGGTCGCCGATCTCTTCGCGCCGGACCTGCCCTTGTTCGACAAGCCCGAACCTGGCCGCAAGATCCTTCACACATGGCGGCGCCCGAACGCCGACGTCGAATCCGACGCCCGGATCGAGGGCGTTCTTCCCGATTTTTATGTCGTGACAGTGAGCGTGTACGAAGGCCCGACATCATGCGGGATCGAGGAGTTCAAGCAGAAAGGGCCGAAGACGACGTTGCGCGGCTACGTGCCGAAAACCAGCCCGCAGGGATTGCCGTCGCTCTGGAAGTTCAAGCACATGAGCGGGCTCTGCTAGCGGCTATACCCGCAAGCGCCCTCACCCGAACAGCGTATCCGCCAGCAGCTTCAAGTTCAAAACCACGATCACGCCCGCGACGATCCACGCGATCGCCGCGACCCACGCGGGGATCACGAACTGGCCCATCTTGCGGCGGTCGGAGACGAAGCGCACCAGCGGGATGACGGCGAAGGGCAGTTGCATCGACAGCACGACCTGGCTGAACACCAAGAGATCGGCGGTGCCGCGCTCGCCGTAGATCGCAGTGACGACGATCACCGGAACGATGGCGATGCCGCGCGTGAGCAGGCGACGCGCCCAGCTCGGCAGGCGCAGGTCGAGGAAACCCTCCATCACGATCTGGCCGGCGAGCGTCGCCGTCACCGTCGAATTCAGACCCGAGGCGAGCAGCGCCACCGCGAACAGTGTCGAGGCCATGCCGAGACCGAGCAACGGCGACAGCAGCTCGAAGGCCTGGCCGATCTCGGCGACGTCGGAATGGCCGCTGTTGTGGAAGGTCGCGGCTGCCACCACCAGGATCGCGGCATTAATGAACAGCGCCAGCATCAGCGCGATGGTCGAGTCCGTCGTCGCCCATTTGATCGCTTCGCGCCGGCCGGAGTCGTTGCGCTCATAGGCCCGCGTCTGCACGATCGACGAGTGCAGATAGAGATTATGCGGCATCACGGTGGCGCCGATGATGCCGATCGCGATGTAGAGCATTTCAGGATTGGTGAAGATCTCGGTCTTCGGCACGAAGCCGTGCAGGACTTCAGCCACGGGAGGCGCTGCGGCCACGATCTGGACCCCGAAGCAGATCGCGATCACCGCGAGCAGCGCAATGACGAAGGCTTCCAGGAAACGGAAGCCGCGGTTCATCAGGATCAGCAGCAGGAAGGCATCCAGCGCGGCAATCAGTGCGCCGCCGATCAGGGGAATGCCGAACAAAAGTTTGAGCGCAATCGCCGTGCCGATCACCTCGGCGAGATCGCAGGCGATGATCGCCGCCTCGCAGGCCAGCCACAGCATGAAATTCACGGCAGGCGAATAGGTCGCGCGGCAGGCCTGCGCGAGATCGCGATCGGTGACGATGCCGAGCCGTGCTGCCAGCGACTGGAGCAGGATCGCCATCAGGTTCGAGAGCAGGATGACGGAGAGCAGCGTGTAGCCGAACTTCGATCCGCCGGCGAGGTCGGTCGCCCAATTGCCGGGATCCATGTAGCCGACCGAGACGAGATAGCCGGGGCCGACAAAGGCGAGCAGCCGCCGCCCCCAGTGGCCCGCGGCGGGAATGGCAACCGTGCCATTGACCTCGGCGAGGCTCTTGGTGGTGGGGGCATCGACGCGCCAGCCGGCGGCATCACGAGTGAGGTCGGGTGATCGGGCATCCATGAGGCCAGAATACCGAAGTCGGGTCTTATTGCAACTCATTTGCAACTGCATCTAGCCGCGCCGGTTCCCCGTCGCCGGCCGGTCGCGGCCCTTGTCGGGAAGCGGGTGGGTTTGGGCGTCCCGGGGAGCGGATACTGGCGCCAGATCGACTTTGCAGGAAATGAGCCATGCCAACGTCCCCTCGCCTCCCGCCGACGTTCAATCGCCTCGCCTGGTCCAACCTCGCGGCGCAATCGGCCGAGCAGATCGCGCTCGCCGCAGCCCCCATCGTCGCGGTGCTGACGCTCGGGGTCGCGGAAGGCCAGACCGGCCTGTTGCAGACCGCCCTCACGCTGCCCTTCGTGCTGTTCGCGATTCCGGCCGGCCTGCTCGCCGACCGCATCTCGCGCCGTTCGCTGATGGCGGGTGCAGAGGCCCTGCGAGCGGTCGCGCTCGCGGCGATCGTGCTGCTGCTCGCGCTCGGCGGGCTCAATCTGCCGCTGCTGGCGCTGCTCGGCTTCGCCGCTGTGTGCGGCACCGTCGTCTACAGCGTGGCCGCACCGGCCCTGGTGCCCTCGCTGGTGAGTTCGGACCTGCTGCCGGCCGCCAATGCCCGGATCGAGCTCGCGCGCACCATCGCCTTCGCCAGCGGCCCTGCGCTCGGCGGCGCGCTGGTCGGCTGGTGGGGCGCGAGCCTCGCCTTCGGCTTTGCCGCGGCCCTCTCCGCGATTGCGGTGGTGCTGCTCTCCGGCATCTACGAGCCCGCCCGCACGCCGGCGCCGCAACGGCATCCGTTCCAGGACATCCGCGAAGGCGCGGCCTTCGTGTTCCACCACCCGCTGCTGCGGCCGGTGTTCATCACCCAGTTCATTTTCAACACCGGCTGGTTCCTCCAGATCGCGGTGTTCGTGCCCTACGCCGTACGCCATCTCGGTCTGTCGGCGACCGGCGTCGGCGCCGTGCTGACGATGTACGGCGTCGGCATGGTGATCGGCGCGCTGYTCGCAACGCGGGTGATGCGCGCAATCGCCTTTGGCACCGTTGTGGGGCTTGGGCCGGTCACCGGCTTCGTGGCCGCGGTGGTGATGGCGCTGACAGTGCTGGTCCCCTCGCCCTGGCTCGCGGGCCTCAGCTTCTTCCTGCTCGGCGTCGGGCCAATCCTGTGGGTGATCTCGACCACCACCTTGCGCCAATCGGTGACGCCGCCGCGCCTGCTCGGCCGCGTCTCCGCCATCAACATCATGAGCTACGGCGCCCGCCCGCTCGGCTCGGCGCTGGGAGCGGTCGTCGGCGGCTTCTGGAGCGCGGAAGCGTGCCTGTATCTCGCCGCAGCCGTGTTCGGCGTGCAGGCGCTGGTGATCCTGCTGTCACCGGCGGTGGCGCTGGACCGGCAGCCGGAGATGGTGGGGGACGGCGCGGCGGTGCGGTGTTAGCAAAATTCTCCGCCGTCGTCCCGAAGGCCGGGACGACGGCGAGAGCTACCCCGCCAGATACCGCTCATAGCTCCCCGTCACCGGTTCACTCGCGTCGACCTCCGGATCGAGCGTGTAGAGATCCTGCGCGCGGCCGATGCCGCGCAGCGCATAGCGGCCGGTGGAGACGAGATAGCGGCGGCCGGCGGCGTCCAGGCCCTTGTAGAACTCCGCCGACGCCAACAGCTCGCGGTCGACCGAGCGGCTCATCGAGGCAATGCGGCTGACCTCGTTCACGGTCGGCCCGACAACCGTGAAATCCAGCCGGTCCTCGCTGCCGATATTACCGTAAAGGACCTCGCCGACATGCAGGCCGATATAGGCCGACGTGGTCGGACGGCCGACGGCCGCCCGGCGCGCGTTCAGCGCCGCGACGTTCTTGCGGAACAGATGCTCGGCGCGCAGCGCGGCACGCCGCGCATCCGCCATATCCTCGCCCCAGAACATCGCGAGCACGCCGTCGCCGATCAGCTTCAGCACGTCGCCGCCGGCGTCGTGGATCGCGTCGATCACGGCCTGCGCATAGTCGTTGAGGAACGGGATGATCTCGTCGGGTCCGATGCTCTCGCTGATTCCGGTCGAGCCGCGCAAATCCGAATACCAGAGCACGGCGTTGATGCGCTCGGTGACGCCGCGCGAGATGCGCCCGCGCAGCACCTGCTCGGAGGCATCGCGGCCGAGATAGACCCGGCCGAGCGTGCGCGCGATGTCCATCTGCTGCGCTGACTTGATCGCGAGCCCCAGCACCGGCACGAGATCGCGCAGCGCGGCGAGCCCGTCCTCGCCGAAACCTTCGGGGCGGCGCGTGGTCCAGCAGGAATAGAGGCAGTCCATCAGGCCGAGCGCGCCGTTCTCGCCGAAGCGGTGCACGAAGGCGAGATAGTGCCGGTGGCCCTTTTCGGCGAGTTCGCCGATCTGCGAGAAATCGAGCGACGGCGCGTCGGCAAGATCGATCACCATCTCGTCGTCGCCATGCTCGAGCATGTGGAAGAACACCGAGCGGCGCCAGCTCTTGGCCGCATCGCCTTCGGCGGTCGAGCCGTATTCGAACACGTCGCTCTCGTTGCTCTGCCGGTCGCTCCAGCGGAAGCCACGGCCCTCATAGATCGGGTGCAGCGTGTCGATGACGACCAGCCCGCGCGAGAGTTCCAGTCCTTCGGCGCGGCAGCGCTCGCAGAACCCTCGGAGCAGTTCGTTTTCAGGCAGGCCCGTGAGCCCCTGGCCGGTCAGCCAGTTCATCAGCGCGAGGCGCGAGGTCAATTGCATGCGCCATTATGGCGTGCATTCGTGACGAGCGAAAGGCGGACCATGCACCGCCGAGGCTCCCGCCCGCGGCAGATCGAATATGCCGCGGACGCTGTTGACGCGCTGTGCACGCGGGCCGCAAATGCAACCAATGACCCCGCCGCAGACCAGAAATACGAGGACATGAGCCAACGCCAGCTTCCGATCATCCTGGCGCTCGGCACCACGCAGACCCTGGCCTGGGCTTCCAGCTACTATTTGCCGGCCCTGCTCGCCGATCCCATGGCGCGCGACCTCGGCGTCTCCTCGAACTGGATCTTTGGCGCGTTCTCGGCCTCGCTGGTGATCTCGGCGATGCTCGGCCCGCGCATCGGGCGGCAGATCGATCTGGTCGGCGGCCGGCAGGTGCTGTCGGCCTCGAACCTGACCATCGCCGCCGGCCTCGTGCTGCTCGGCGTCTCGCAATCGGTGGCGCTGATGGCGATCGCCTGGCTGGTGCTCGGCATCGGCATGGCGATGGGGCTCTACGATGCCGCCTTCGCCGCGCTCGGCCGGATCTACGGCACCGAGGCGCGCCGTTCGATCACCGGCATCACGCTGATGGCGGGCTTTGCCTCGACCGTCGGCTGGCCGCTCACTGCCTGGGGCCTTGCCCATATCGGCTGGCGCGACACCTGCTTTGCCTGGGCCGCCGCCAATATCCTGATCGGCCTGCCGCTGAACTTCTTCATGCTGCCGACGATCAAGGGCGCCAGGCAGGCCGCGGCGACGGCGGCGAAGCCGCACGTGCCGCTCGACCGCACCATGATCCTGCTCGCCTTCATCTTCGCCGCGGTCTGGACCGTCACCGGCGCGATGGCCGCGCATTTCCCGCGCATCCTGGAGACCACGGGCGCGACGCCGGTGGAGGCGATCGCGGCCGGTGCGCTGATCGGCCCCGCGCAGGTGGCCGCGCGGGTGCTCGAGGCGGGCTTCCTCAGCCGCTTTCATCCGCTGTGGTCGACGCGGCTCGCCTGCCTCACCCACCCGATCGGCGCAGTGGTCGTGGCGATCTTCGGCGGCGCCGCGGCGAGCGCGTTTGCGCTGTTCCACGGCTCGGGCAACGGCATCCTGACCATCGCCCGCGGCACCCTGCCGCTGTCGATCTTCGGCCCGAAGGATTTCGGCTATCGCCTCGGCATCATCGGCGCGCCGGCGCGGATGGCGCAAGCCGTGGCGCCGCTGGCCTTCGGCCTGCTGATCGACGTGATGGGAGCCAAGGTGCTGATCGTCTCGTCCGCGCTTAGCCTCTCGGCGCTGGCGGCGCTGTTTCTCGTCCGCGCGGAACGGCGGCCGGATTGACCGCGCAGCCGCTTTCGCGCACAAGCGGGCCATGAGCGACGACACCGGCCCGCCCCGCACATTCAAAGGCCTCTTGCGCTGGGCGACCACCCCGCCGCAAGCCTGGGGCGTCTATCTCCTCGCCATCATCCTGGTCTGGCTGCTCTCGTTCTATGCCGGCACGCTGAAGCCGAAGAAGACGCAGGACACGAGCCCGCCGCCGGTCACGACACCGCGCTAACGCATGACGCTTCAACCTGAAGCCATCGCGCCTCAGGCGGCCCGGACCTCCTCGACAAAGCTGCCCACCTCGCTTGTCAGCTGCTCGGCCTGTCGCGACAGGCCGTCTGCCGCGCTCAGCACCTCGGTCGCCGCGACCCCCGTTTCCGTTGCCGCCTTGCTCACGCCACTGATGGTCGCGGTCACGTCCTTGACCGACTGCGACGTCTGCTGAACGTTGCGGGCGATTTCCGCCGTCGCCACGCCTTGCGCCTGGACCGCCGTCGCGATCGCATTCGAGATCGAGCTGACCTCTTCGATCGTCCCGGTAATTCCGCGGATCGCGTCGACAGCCTCCTTGGTGGCTGCCTGAATTTGCGCGATCTGGGCCCCGATCTCCGCGGTCGCCGTCCCGGTCTGGGTCGCCAGCATCTTCACCTCGGAGGCGACCACGGCAAAGCCTCGCCCTGCATCGCCGGCCCGCGCCGCCTCGATCGTCGCATTCAGGGCCAGCAGGTTTGTTTGAGCGGCGATGGCCTGGATCAAGGTGACCACCGCGCCGATCTTCTCGGCCCCCTCCGCCAGCGTCTGCACAATCTTGTCGGTCCGCTGCGCATCGGCCACCGCACGGCCGGTGATCGTCGATGATTGTGCGACCTGGCGGCTGATCTCGCTGATCGACGCCGTCAATTCCTCGGCCGCGGAGGCAACCGTGCTCGCGCCCACGCTCGCTTCCTCGGCAGCCGCCGCGACCGTGGTCGCCCGCCCCTTGGTCTGCGTCGCGGTCGAGGACATGGATTGCGCTGTCGCCTCGAGCTCGGTCGCCCCCGACGCCAGCAGCGCCACCATTGCTCCCGCCTTGGTCTCGAAGTCGCGAACCAGGCCTTCGAGACGCGCAGCGCGTTTCTCCTTGACGACCCGCTCGGCGGCCTGTTCGCCAGCCAGTCGATTGGTGGTGGCCATGGCCTCCTTGAAGACCTGCACTGCGAGAGCCATGCCGCCGATCTCATCCTTGCGGGCGGCAAACGGCACCTCGGCCTCCTCGTTGCGGGCAAGCCGGGTCATCACCTCCGACAGCTTCGAGATCGGCGTGAGCAGGTGGCGCACGAGCAGCAGCGACGAAGCTGCGGACAATCCCAGAACGACCAGAATGGCCGCGCCGGCGAACAAGATGCCGCCGAGCCCGTCGGCTTCGTCCTGCTCGGCCACGGCCTGCGCGTCGCGCAAGGCGGCATCGCGGATTCCCAGCAGCGAGGCGTTCGCGCTCGTGGCGGACTTGCGCCACTCATCCACCGATACCTCGTAAGGGGTGCCGTTGAATGCGGCCTTGGTCAGCCCGTCGCGTAGCGGCTTGTCCGAACCGAAATAGCGATCCCTGGCCGCGGCGACGCTGGCCCGCGTGTTCTTGGGGGCGTGAACGTCATCGCCGCGATCGAGGATTTCAGCCCAAAGCCGCGTCATCTGGCCGTTGGCGGCGCTCAATTCGTCCCGCTCCGCCAACGTGGCCGGACGGCCGGATGTCACGAGCCCCGAGATCAACAGCGAGACCTGGCCGGCGGTCTGGCGGATCACCCAGCCCTTCTGCGCGACGTCGAGCAGGTTTCCCGCCGTGGTGCTCAGCCGCATCGTCGCCTTGATGCCGGACTCCAGGAGTTCATTCAGGCTCGCCATCGCCTCGGCATAGTCTCGCATCGCCTTGGCAGCGATGCCGCCGGGACGCTCAGTCAGCGGCTTCTGCCACTGCGACGCGGCCTCTTCACGCGCGGCGGCGATCTTTGCTGCGGCCGCCTTGACCCGTTGCGTCAAGTCAGCATCGCCGCGGGCAAGCGTCTCCAGTTTCTCCAGTGCCTCATCGCTCGTTCGGCGATTGGCGGCAAACTCCTTGAGCACCGCATCGTCCGCGGCGGATTTCCCGAGCAGCGCCCGATTGACGGGACCACGCTCGATGGTCAGGCTGCCGACGGCATCGAAGCCTGCAGCCAGACGGGTCTCCAGGGCGTGCGCCGCGATGGCGTTCTGGTAAGCGCGCCAGCGCTCGCTCAGTTGAAGGCCTGACGTCAGGACGACGACGCCCGACATCAGCGCTGCAATGGCAATTCCCGACCGCTTGATAGACACGCCCCACTCCTCATTCGCATCAGAACCCAGGAAGTGAGGGCTGCCCGCTCAGCAGGAACGCTCCCCTCGCCCGAATGCCGCGCCTCACTTCAATTCGAATTCGACAAGCTCGACGGTGGATTGGCCTGCGTTGCGCATCGTCCGTACGGGACCCGCATTCTGCCACGCGAAATCGCCATACTTCAGGTTGAGCTTGTGGTCCGGCTTCCCCTGCACGCCCTCGACCAGCACGCCACCCTGCACGACGATACGTACGCCGGGCGCCGCCTGCTGCATCGGTGCCGCAACCTCACCCGGCCGCAGGATCAACCGCCAGGCCTGGACTCGGTGGTTGTCCATGACCGAGACGTAGGGCTCGGGGCGAGCGAGCGGTGAAAAGCGGCCAGGCTGCGAGTCGAACAACTCGAACCCCATGATGCGGAAATCGCTGGAGCCGACATTGGCAACCTGGTGCACCACCGGCTGCTTCGTGTAGTTGGTGAACAGCACTTCTCCGACCTTGCGCGGCGTGATGACAGGCTTGCCTCCCAGCGGCGTGCCCTCGGCATCCGAGACGGCCATGTACACCTGGGCAAAGTCCCTGGTGTGCCGGTGATAGGCGGCGATCTGTCCGGGCGGGATCGTGACATTCATGAACTGCAGATATTCGTTGCTGAACGTCTGGTCGTGAAAGCTCGCAAACTCGATCGGGACGATCTCGGGATCGCCCGCGGCGCTCACGCGTCCCGGCAGTGCCGCAGCTCCAAGCACCGCGCAGCAACCGCACAAGAACTGACGCCGTCCCATCGCATTACGCATATCCTTGCCGTCCTGTTGAGTTATGCACGTTTGCATGCATAGCGGCCGACTCTTTAAAGTCCGCTTAAGTGAAGGCCTGATCGGGATTTCAGAAATGCATGACCCGCCTCTGCGAACGGCATGCCTGTCGGATCGCTGATGACTGCCTTGCTGAAACTATAGGCACGGCAACGCCCGCACTCCGCTTCCACCTGCATTGGACGGCACGGCGAACGGCGGCGTGTGACGTGAACTATCGGTAAATTGCCGGCGACAATTTCAAACTGTCGCGCTGTGCGGAGCTGGTCACGCCGTCTTCGTTTCGCCGGTCGCAATCCAGATTCCGGCGAACACCGCGATGAGCCCGATGAGAAGATTTGGCGTGATCGGCTCACCCACGAGCAGCGCCGCCAGCAAGGCGGCGGCGATCGGATTGACCGTCATCGTATTGGCGACCCGGGTCGGCGTCGCGCGCGCCAGCGCCATGACCCAGAGGATGAAGGCGAGCGCACCGCCGCCAATGCCGAGATAGATGCCGGCGCCCCACTGCGCCGTCGTGAAGTGATCGAGCGCGGCAAAGCTGCCCTTGGCCAGATCCGCGAGCACCAGCACGGCGGCACCCGCGCCCATGCCGACCGTGAGAAAGCCGAGCGCGCTCGAGCGCTGCATCAGCGGGCGGGACAGCACGTTGTAGAACGCCATGCAGAACACGGCCCCGGTCATGATCAGCTCGCCACGCCAGGCCCCCGGCGGGCTCTGCGCCAGGCCCGCGGCGAGCGCCGCCGCCACGCCGAGCACGGCGATGCCGACGCCCGCGATCTTGCGCGCGGTCAGCCGTTCTACGCCGAGGATCGCACCGACCACCATGGTGTGGAGCGGCAGCGTCGCCAGCGCGAGACTGGCCCGCGCAGCGGTCGTGTAGGACACCGCGATGTTGTAGAGGATGAAGAACAAACCGAAGAAGCAGATGCCGAGCAACACCACGGCCGGCCAATCCGGCCGCTGCGGCCAGCGCACGCCCAGCAGAAGCGCACACGGCAGCAGGCAGAGAAAGCCGATCCCCCAGCGCAGGATCGCAAGCAGGACCGGATCGGCGCCGCCGACGAGATAGCGCGTGATCGCCGCCGCCGTACCGCCAAGGCTGCTGGACGCCAGCGCGATCGCAACCCCGAGCCATTCCCCCACAATCGTCTCCTGTCGCGGAGCTTGCCGGGGCGGTTAGCACGTCCCTGCTGCCAGCATGGTGGCAGCAGGGACGTGGCAGCAGAACAATGCCGGGCTAGTCGTAAAACTCCGGCGACATCTTCTGGCTGTCGCGCTGGGCCTTGTCGTGGTTGATCCAGAGCTGCGCCTTCTCCTTGGCCAGGGTGTCGGCGATCTTCTGCATCGAGACCGCGCTCTGCTCCTTGTTGGCGTTCATGCTGGGCACGCGGCGGTTGTCCCAATTATCCCTAAAGTGAACGGCGTCGCCGGACAGGACCACCGCGCCGGTCTTCGGCAGTTTCACCAGCAGCGATTGGTGTCCCGGCGTATGGCCGGGCGTGGACAGAATGGTCACGCTGCCGTCGCCGAACACGTCCTTGTCGCCCGCGAGCAGCTCGACGGGATGCGAGGGTTTGAAGCGCGGCTCATTGTTGGCGCCAGGCCAGTCATATTCGGCCTTCTGCACGTAGAGCGTGGCCTGTGGAAACAGCTCGACATTGCCGGTGTGGTCGGGATGCGTGTGCGAGACGGCCATCGCCTTGACGTCGACCGGCTTGACGCCGAGCTGCTCAAGCTGGGCGGCAAGCGTCTTCGGGCGCCGCCAGGTGACAGCCTTGGGATCGGCGGGCGCGAGGCCATTGGGCATGGCCGCAACGGAATCGGCGATGCCGGTGTCCCACAGGAACCAGCCCTTGCTGTGCTTGATGAGATAGCAGCTGTCGACGAAGTCCATCGTCTTGCCCTCGTTCAGGCCGGGCGTCCAGCGCGAGATATCGCCGGCGGTGCCCTCGCCGCAATTGAGGACATAGAGCTTCTCGACGCCGCCTTTCTCCGACTGCGCCACGGCCGCATGGCCGGACAGAGCGAGTGCGACGACGGCGAGAGCGAGCTTGATCCGGGGCATGATTCTTATTCCTTTGTGACAGCCGTGCGCGACGAAGACCGGGGATCAACCCCGGCCGGTCCGCGGAATTCCCGCGGACGATCTCAATGCGGACAGGTCTCGACCTCGACCGTGACGTGGCTGAGCCCCTTCAGGCCCGCGAGGCGCTTCTTGTAGACCGCCGGTTGCTTCGGCTGGTCCGACACCACCGAGACCAGCACGGCGCAATGCCCGGGCCCCACCTGCCAGAGGTGCAGATCGGTGACGCGGTCGTCGCCCACCTCCATGCGGGCGCGAATGACCCGCTCCAGCTTCTCATCGGCGCGCACGTCGAGCAGCACCGCGCCTGAACTCTTGATCAGGCCGAACGCCCAGCTCGCGATCACGGCACTGCCGATCAGCCCGACGGCCGGGTCGGCCCAGACCCATCCCGAATACATCGCGACGGCAAGCGCTGCGATCGCCAGCACCGAGGTCGCGGCATCCGCCATGACATGGACATAGGCGGCGCGGAGATTGTTGTCGTGATGATGGYGGTGATGGTCGTGATCRTCGTCGTGATCATGCCCATGATCATGCCCATGGCCGTGGTGGTGATGATCGTGACTGCCGCGCAACAGCCACGCGCTGGCGAGGTTGACGCACAGCCCGAGGGCGGCCACCGCGATCGCCTCGCCGTAGACGATCGGCACCGGCGTGAACAGCCGCAGCACGCTCTCATAGGCAATCTCGACCGCGATCAATCCCAAAATGATCGCGCTGGAAAAGGCGGCGAGGTCGCCGAACTTGCCGGTGCCGAAGGTGAAATGCGCATTGCCGAGGTGCTGGCGGGCGAAGCGGTAGGCAAACGCGGCGATGCCAAGCGCTGCCGCATGCGTGCCC
>NZ_JBFULT010000125.1:0-14660 GCF_054049755.1 Bradyrhizobium sp. P5_C11_2 | reverse complement strand
ACCGTCGCCCAGGGCAGCAGCGCAAAGTCCTGGAACACGAAGGTGAGCGGATTGAGACTGTCAGCCGGCGGTGCCCCGCGCAGCTCGGGCGCGCCCGATGTCGGCTGCAACAGCCCGCCCAGGATCGACAGCAGCGTGCTCTTGCCGCAGCCGGACGGCCCGACAATCGCCACCACCTCGCCGGCACTGACCGTGAACGAGACGTCGTCGAGCACGGCGAGGTCGCCGAAGCGGTGAGTGATGTGGTTGGCGATCAGGTCCATTCTGTCTCGTCTATCCTCTGCCCCGTCGTTCCGGGATGATCCGAAGGATCAGACCACAGGTGCGCAATTGCGCACCGGGGAACCTCGAGATTCCGGGTTCTCGCTACGCGAGGCCCGGAATGACGAAAGGTTAGTCCGCCTTCACATAGTCCTTCGCGATGATCGCGTTCGCATCAAAGCCCTTGTCGGCAAAACCCTGCTCCTGGAGCCATTTGATCTGGTTGTCGACATTCTTGACGTCGAGCTTGCCGTCCGGATCGATATAGGCGCAGTTGCCGACCACCTGCTCGACCGGCAGGTTGGTGTATTTGGCGATGATCTCCAGCAGCGGTTTTGTCTGCTCGTTGATCGGGGCTGTGCCGTCCTTCATCGCGGCGAGGATGACGTCGTGATATTCGCGATCGGCTTTCGCGAGCGCGCCGAGCAGTTTCGTCACCAGCGCCGTGTTGGTCAGCGTCTTCGGCGAGGCGAACACCGCACCCAATTGCCAGGGCGTCTCGTCGCCGACCCAGCCCAGAAACTTCGCGCCGCCCTCGTCCACCAGCTTGCGTGCGGTGGAGATCGGCAGCAGCGCCGCATCGACGGTCTCGCCCTTCAGGGCAGCGGCCGCGTTCGACAGCGATTGCAGCGGGATGATTTTCACCTCCGACAGCTTGAAGCCGTATTTGTCGGCGAGCAGCCCCAGCGAATAGTGAAAGCTCGAGCCGACCTGCGTCACCGCCACGCGCTTGCCCGCGAGATCCTTCGGCGTCTTCAGTCCGGCCGCATAGGCATTGTTGCTCGCGAAATAGCCGATCAGGGGATAGCCGGCCTTCTCGCGGCTCATGCCGCCGATCACCTTCAGCACGCCCTTGCCGGCGAGATTGTAGAGACCGGCGGTGAAGGCGGTGACGCCGAAATCGATGTCGCCCGAGGTGGTGGCGACCGCGATCGGCTGCGCCGCGTCGAAGAATTTCAGCTCGACGTCGAGGCCGGCGTCGCGAAAATAGCCCTTGTCCTGGGCGATGAAGACCGGCGCGGACGACGACAGCCTGAGAACGCCGATCCTGGCCTTCAGCGCGTCCTCGGCCCGTGCCGTGCCCATCGCCATGATCGCCACCAGGCCAGCTACCGCGAGCCGCGCAATCCCGATCATCCCGTTTCCTCTCGTGGTTCTCTTGGTCGTTCTGTTACAACCGTCACAAACCTTCGGGCACCACCTGGTCCCGCCCGATGAAGGCGCCCTGTTGTTTCAACGTTTCCTGCAATTTTTCAATGGGGATGTCACGCGGGATCCGATTCCCCGACAGCGCCAGCGCTGCGGCGGAACCGGCGGCCTCGCCCATCGCGAAACAGGCACCGGAGACCCGCGCCGCCGACTGGCCTTCATGGGTCATCGAGGCGCAGCGGCCGGCGACCAGGAGATTGTCGACCCCTTCGGGCAGCAGCATCCGGTAGGGCAGCTCGTTATAGCCGCGCGATTCCGGGATTGGCGGAAAAGTGAAGATCACATCGCCGGGAACATGGGCCTCGATCGGCCAGCCATTGACCCCGATGGAGTCCTCGAACGAGGCGCAGCCTAGCACGTCGTCGCCGCTGAGCTGATAATCACCCCTGATGCGGCGGGTCTCCCGGATGCCGAGCTGCGGCGGCAGGTCGACGATGTAGGACTTTTCAAAGCCGGGCACTGTGCGCAGGAATTCGAATGCCGCCAGCGCCTGCTTGCGGCCCTCGATCTCGCCGCGGGTGAGATCGTCGGGCTCGACGCCGTTGATGGCATGGCCGTCTTCGCGCGCCACTTGCGTAAAGTTCACCCGCCACTCGATGCCGGATTTCTGCGGCCGCACGATGGCGCTCTTGCGCGGGAATGTGTGGGTGCCGGCGGCGAGCGCCCGCTCCATCAATTGCGGGATGGTTCGCCAGGCCTCGCCCGCCTTCTCGGGATCGATGCCGTTGAGACGGAGCATCATCGACGGATAGAGCGGATGGCCGTGTTCGTCGCCGATTTCGAACGGCGCGCCGGCCCAGACCGCGAGATCGCCGTCGCCGGAGCAGTCGATGAAGATCTCGGCGCGAACCGCCTGCCGGCCGGCCTTGGTCTCGACCATCAGCGCGTCGATGCGGCTGTTATCGCCCATCACCACGCCGGCGCCGAGCGCGTGGAAGAGGATGTGCACCTTGTGGCTGGCGAGGAGCTCGTCGGCCGCGATCTTGTAGGCCGCGGTGTCGTAGGCCTGTGCAAACACCTTGCCGAGGATCAGATGCGGCGCGTTGAGGCCGTTCAGGCGATCGATCCGCGCCAAGAGCTCGGACGCCATGCCCTGCACCAGCCGGTGGGCCTGGCCATAGACATTGCCGTGCAGGCCGCAAAAATTGGTGACGCCGGCGGCGGTGCCCATGCCGCCGAGAAAGCCGTAGCGCTCGATCAACAGCGTGCGCCGCCCGGCGCGCGCAGCCGAGGCCGCCGCCACGATGCCGGCCGGGCCGCCGCCGAGGACGACGACCTCGTATTCGCCGTAGAGCGGCACCTGGCGCGCTGGTTCTTCGATCGTCGTGGCCCGCATGGCGCGTCCTATCCCTGAAAATCTCTTTGCTTGAGCCCGACTATGAATTAACGCGGACTGAGCTACAATCCTCCAAAATAGGCGATCAGCTTTCTCGAATCGCGAAAGGTCGAGATGGACATCCTGGTGAACCTTCAGGCGTTCCTGGCGACCGCGGATGCGGCCGGCTTCTCCGCGGCTGCGCGGAAACTCGGCGTCTCGACCTCGGTGGTGGCCAAACGCGTCACGCAGCTGGAGGYGCGGATCGGCGCGCCGCTGTTTCACCGCTCGACCCGGCAATTGCGCCTGACCGAGGCCGGCCAGCGCTACGTGCATCGCACCCGCGGCGTCGTCACCGACGCCACCGATTTGCTGTCGCGCATGGGCGAGAAGGGCCACGATCTCGTCGATCATCTGCGCATCAAGGCGCCAACCTCGCTGACGGTGGCGCGGCTTGCGGATACCTTCAGCGCCTTCCAGACCCAGAACCCGCGGCTGAAGCTCGATATCGTGCTGGTCGACCGTCCGGTCGATCCCGTCACCGAGGGCTTTGACATCGCCATCGGTGCCTTTCCGCATTCCTTCGGCGGCGTGATCGACGAGCCGCTGTGCGCGCTGAAGCGGCTGCTCTGCGCCTCGCCGGCCTATTTGAAGAAGCACGGCACGCCAAAACATCCGCGCGACCTCGTCGAGCATCGCTGCCTCAGCTTCCTGCCGACCGGACCGGAATGGATCTTTGACGGGCCGCGCGGCCGCATCAGCATCCAGGTCAGCCCGTTGCTGTCGTCCAACGAAGGGCACGTGCTGGCGCGCAGCGCCATCGCCGGCAACGGCATCGCACTGATCTCGCATTACCTCGTCGCGGATGCCTTGCGCGACGGCACGCTCAAGCCGGTGTTGCGCGATTTTCCGATTCCGGAATTGTGGGTCAAGGCCGCGATCCCCGAGCGGCGGCGCAATGCGGCCGCGGTGCAGGCGCTGCTCACTTTGCTGAAAACGTCACTCGCGCCGTCGTTGTGAGGAGCCGTAGCCCGCATGGAGCGAAGCGGAATGCGGGGATGCCGAACCCGGATTACGCTTCGCTCCATCCGGGCTACGCGCCTGCTACAAGATGGTTGCCCTCGATCGGCGGACCTGAGAGAAGTTGCACCAGGCGCGCGGCGGCCGTAGCCCGCATGAGCGAAGCGATATGCGGGTAACAGTGGTCCCGGATATCGCTTCGCTCATCCGGGCTACGCGCCCCACGTCATGTCAACGAATGGATACGACGCTTTTGAAACTCACCCTGCCTGCCCTGATCGTTCTCGCGTTCTCAACCGCCCCTGCCGCGGCCGTGGAGCAGAACTGCCGCTTCATCCAGGCCAAGCCCGATCGCGAGGCCTGCTACAAGCGGCAGGAGGACGAGCTCGCGGCCAAGCGCAAGCCCGCCGCGCCAGCGAATGACGGCAAGACGCTGCAATCGCAGCAGCAGATGCGGCAGGACGACGAGGCCGTCTATCGCAGCATCAACAACATCTGCCGCGGCTGCTGAGCGGGGAGCGCTCAGCCTTTCCCGCCGCCCCACTTCGCCGCCCGCTTCTCCGCAAACGACGCCAGCCCCTCCGCCGCCTCGGCGCTCTGCCGCTTGAGCGAATGCAGGTGCACCAGCCGGGCGTAAGCGGCATCGTCCACCGCCATGCCGCCGAACGAGCTCTCCAGCGCCAGCCGCTTKGTCTCGGCCATCGCCTCCGGTCCGTTGGCGAGCAGCTGCTCGACCACCTTGGCACCGGCAGCTTCCAGCTCGGCGAGCGGCACGACTTCGTGCACGAGGCCGATGCGGCGGGCGTCCTCGGCGCCGAAACGTTCGCCGGTGAGCGCGTAGCGGCGGACCTGCCGCACACTAATGGCGTCGCAGAGCTGCGGGATGATGATCGCGGCGGTCAGGCCCCAGCGCACCTCCGTGATGGAGAAGAGGGCGTTATCCGCGGCGATGACGACGTCGCAGGCCGCGATGACACCGGTGCCGCCGCCAAAGCAGCCGCCCTGCACCAAAGCCACGGTCGGGATCGGCAAGGTGTTGAGCCGCTGCACGGCCTCGAACGTCGCCCGGGACGCCGCCTCGTTGGCCTCAGCCGATTGCGGTCGCACGCCGTTGATCCATTTGAGGTCGGCGCCGGCCTGGAAATGCTTGCCATCGCCCCGGAGCACGACGACGCGCAGGTTGGGCTTCTTGCCGAGATCGTCCATCGCCGTGAGCACGCCGGCAATTAGCGCGCCGTCATAGGCGTTGTTGACCTCCGGCCGGTTCAACGTGACGGTCGCAACCCCACGCTCATCAAGGGTCCACAGGACGGGGCTGGCATTCATCGGCGATCCTCCGGCTATGTTGCTTGCCGTGCACTATGGCCGAGGCAACGCATGCCGATCCATATCTTTCCAGCGTGGGGCGGTCGCGCCCATCGCATGGCGGCTTGTGTCATGCTGGCGCCCGATGGCACCAAGGGATCAGGGACTGGATTTACATGCGCATCTGCATTTTCGGCGCGGGCGCCGTCGGCAGCCATATCGCGGTCAGGCTGGCTCGCGCCGGTCATGAGGTCTCGTGCGTGATGCGGGGGGCGCATCTGGAGGCCGTCCGCGCCAATGGCCTGAAGTTGCGCGTCGGCGATTCCGAGGTCACCGCCAAGGTCAACGCCACCGGCGATCCGGCCCAGCTCGGCCCGCAGGACGTCGTCATCAGCACGCTGAAGGCCACCGCGCTTCAGGGACTGGTCGCCAGCCTCAAGCCATTGCTCGGCGAGGACACCGCGATCGTGTTCGCCCAGAACGGCATTCCCTGGTGGTACGGCATCGGCCTGCCGCCGCGGCATCCGGCCCCGCCCGACATCTCCTTCCTCGATCCGGGCGGGCGCTTGCGCGCCTGTATCGCGAAGGAGCGGATCGTCGGCGGCGTCATCTTCTCCTCCAACGAGGTGATCGCACCCGGGGTGGTGCAGAACCTGACGCCGGACCGCAACCGCCTGCTGGTCGGCGAATGCGATGACCGCAATTGCGAGCGCATCACCAAGCTCCGGACGGTCCTGAACGACGCGCGGCTGGAATCGCCGCCGGTGGCCGAGATCCGCGAGGCGATCTGGTCAAAGCTGCTGACCAACATGTCGCTGTCGGTGCTGTGCCTGCTCACCGGCCAGACCGCGCGCGGCGTGCGCGACGACCCTGCCTTCGCCGAGGTGATTCCGCGCATGCTGAACGAAGCCAACGAGATCGCCCAGCACTTCATCCCGGAGGTGAAACGCGTCACGCGCAGCGGCCCCGCGCCCAACCACAAGCCATCGCTGCTCCAGGATTACGAGCTCGGCCGCGCCATGGAGATCGACGTGCTGGTGAAGGCGCCGGCCGCCTTCGCACGCAGTGCCGGCCTGTCGACGCCGACGCTCGACCTGATCGCCGCGCTGGCGATCCAGAAGGCGCGCGACAAGGGGCTTTACGCAGCCTGAGCTTCCGCGGCGTGAGCTTCAGGCGAGTTGGTCGATCCAGGCCGTCAGCGTGTCGAGCACCTCCGCAAGCGCCTCTTCATTGGTCCGGCCGGACTTTTTCAGCACCGCGAAGGAATGATCGCCGCCTTCGACCTCGTGCAGCGTCGCCTTGGGGCCGAGCGCATCGATCACGGGCTTGAGGAGGCCGAGATCGGCAAGGCCGTCGCGCGTACCCTGCAGGAACAGCATCGGGATCCCGACATGGGTGAGGTGCTCGGCGCGCTCCGTCGACGGCTTTTTGTCGGCGTGCAGGGGAAAGCCGAGGAAGGCGAGCCCTGTTACGCCCGGCAGCGCGGCCTTTGACTGCGCCTGCGAGGTCATGCGCCCGCCAAATGATTTTCCGCCGGCGACGAGCTTCAAGCCGGGGCAGAGCCGCGCTGCTTGCTCGACTGCCGCGCGGATAGTGGCGTGGGCCACCGCCGGCTGGTCAGGACGGCCCTGCTTGTTTTCCATGTAGGGAAAATTGAAGCGGAACGTCGCGATGCCACGATCCGCGAGGCCCTGCGCAATCTTGTCCATCGATGCATGCCGCATCCCCGCGCCGGCGCCATGCGCGAGGACGTAGCAGGCGCGCGCCTTGTCCGGCCGCACCAGGATCGCGGAGACCGTGCCGATACGCTCGATGTCGAACTTGAGCTCTTGAGTTTTGACAGCCACAATCAACCATCCTGACAGACGCGTTTCCGGCGCCTTGGTAGCGTCACCGGCGCAGCCTGAAAACACAATAATTGCCGCGGCCGACTGGCCTACCAAGCCGGCAACCGCATCGACCGAGGTGACCATGTCCTACCGCTCCGCCTGGATGACCGAAGAGCTCGACGTCTTCCGCGACCAGTTCCGGAAGTATCTGGCCAAGTACCTGGCTCCGCACGCCGAAAAGTGGCGCGAGCAGAAGATGGTCGACCGCTTTGCCTGGCGCGGGCTCGGCGAGATGGGCGCGCTTTTGGCGAGCGTGCCCGAAGCCTATGGCGGCCTCGGCGCGACCTTCGCCTATGACGCCGCGGTGCTGGAGGACCTCGAGAGCACGGTGCCGGAAATGACGACCGGGGTCTCCGTGCACAGCGCCATCGTCGCCCACTACATCCTCAACTACGGCTCGGAGGAGCAGAAGACGCGCTGGCTGCCGAAAATGGCATCGGGCGAGATGGTCGGTGCCATCRCCATGACCGAGCCCGGCACCGGCTCGGATTTGCAGGCCGTGAAGACCACGGCCAGGAAACAGGGCAATTCCTACGTCATCAACGGCCAGAAGACGTTCATCACCAACGGCCAGGCCGCCGATCTCGTCATCGTCGTCGCGCGCACCGGCGAGCCGGGTGCCAAGGGCATCTCGCTGCTCGGGGTCGAGACCGCAGGCGCCGACGGCTACAAGCGTGGGCGCAACCTCGACAAGATCGGCCTGCACGCCTCCGACACCTCCGAGCTGTTCTTCGACAACGTCACCGTGCCGCCGGAAAACCTGCTCGGCGGCGAGGAAGGCCAGGGCTTCGCGCAGCTGATGCAGCAATTGCCGCAGGAGCGGCTGGCGCTTGCGGTCGGCGCCGTCGCCTCGATGGAGCGCGCGATCAAGCTCACCACCGAGTACACCAAGGAACGCAAGGCCTTCGGCAAGCCGCTGATGGACTTCCAGAACACCGCCTTCACGCTCGCCGAGCGCAAGACCGAGGCGATGATCGCGCGCGTTTTCGTCGACTGGTGTATCGAGCGCCTGATCGCCAAGGATCTCGACACCGTCACCGCCTCGATGGCGAAATACTGGTGCTCGGAGAAACAGGTCGAGACCGCCGACGAATGCCTCCAGCTGTTCGGCGGCTACGGCTACATGCAGGAATATCCGATCTCGCGCATCTTCATCGATTCCCGCATCCAGAAGATCTATGGCGGCACCAACGAGATCATGAAGCTGTTGATCGCACGGTCGCTGTAGGGCTGGTTCGCCTCAGGCGAAAGGCGTTTGAGGCAATATGGCAACCACAAAAAGCACCGTCGTCCCGGCGAAGGCCGGGACCCATAACCACAGGGAGAAGTTTGGCGAAGACTAGTGGCTCGGTACTCCCACCTTTCACGGTTGATAGATCACGCGGTATGGGTCCCGGCCTTCGCCGGGACGACGAGCGGGGCGACATCGTTGCCACAAACCGCCCTCACGTAACTTCCCTCAGCCCGCACGCCAATCCCGCGGCCGGCATCCAAAACGCTGCTTGAAGCGCCGGGTGAAGTGGGAGAGGTCGGAAAAGCCCCAGTCGAACGCGATGGCGCCGATTTCGCGACCGGGCAATGCCGGATCCCTGAGGTCGGCCGCGGCGCCATCGAGGCGCCGCTGCATCACGTAATCGGAAAACGTCGTGCCGGTGCGTTCGAACAGCTTGTGCACGTAGCGCTCGCTGATGCCGACGGCGCCGGCGACGGTGGCAACCGTCAGCCCCTGCTCGCGCAGCCGCTCGTGAATGGCACGGCGCAACGCCAGCACGGTGGCGTCGGCGAAATTGATGGCCTCCGCCGTTTGCGCCCGTGAGCGGCGCGACAGGCTGAGCGCAACGAGATCGAGCAGCACGTCGAACAGCCGGACGCCGTCCTCCTCCGCCATCCGCAGCGCGCCGGCATTGAGGGACCGCGCGGTTTCGACGATGAGATGACCGACATGGGGATCATCGGACACGCGCTCGGCCCTGAAATCGAACGACGGCGGCAGCCGGTCGCGTAAGGCGCGCGACGGCACCCAGAAAGAGGCGACCTGCAGCGTCGGGCCGCGATCGTGCAGCAGCGTCACCTCGCGATCGCTGTCGACAATGCCGACCTGGCCGCGTGACAGGCTGACCTCGCGGCCGCCCTGGAGCATGCGGCAGCGCCCGGCGAGCTTGAAGTTGAGATAGAAGCAGCTCTCGCTTGATGTCGCGATATCGGCGCGCGAACGATTGACGGTGTGCTCGGGAAACACCACCCGGTTGACCGCGCCCGCGCCCAGCCGGATCGTCTCCACCTTGGCCGGAAAGCGCGACGTCGTGGCCGATTCCGGCGTCAGGTTCATGAATGCCTGGCAGATCGCCTCGCGATAGTAGGAGAACTGCTCCTCCGGCCGCGTTCCTCCGGTGTCCCAGACCAGATGCGGGGGCCGGCTTTCAGAATTGAGCTGCTCCATCAGTTCGCTCCGAGACCAATCCGGTTCAGCATCAGACAAGCGGAAAATGGTCCGCCGGTTCACACTTCGCACAACAAGAATTGTCCGCCGCGCCTCGCGAGCGCCGCAAAAGACCCCATTCGTACCGATCTAACCACATCCTGCGAAGGAGCCACAACATGTCGACCTACGTTCTCGTTCACGGCGCCTGGCACACCGGTGCCGAGTTCGAGCCTGTCGCGGCGACGATCCGCGCCCATGGCCATCAGGCCTACACCCCGACGATCAAAGGCAATCGCCCGGGGGATGCCAAGACGACGGGGCTTAAGGAGGCGGTCCAGTCCATCGTCGACTACCTCGCCGAGAACGATCTGAAGGACGTCGTCCTGCTCGGCCATTCCTATGGCGGCATGGTCATCACCGGGGTGGCGGACCTTGCGCCGGAGCGCATCCGGCGGCTGGTCTACTGGAACGCGTTCGTGCCCAACAATGGCGAGTCGCTCAACGACATGGTGCCGCCGCAATATGTCGGCCTGTTCGACATGATCGCGGCCGAGCGTGGCGATGGCTCGGTGGTGCTGCCGTTCCCGATCTGGCGCGATGCGTTCATCAACGATGCCGATCTCGCGCTGGCGCAGCGCGCCTATGAGATCCTCAATCCGCATCCGCTGAAGACCTTCAGCGACAAGATCGCGCTGAAGACCAATCCGGCCGAAATGCCGCTGGCAAAATCCTACATCAACTGCACCGAGGACACCGCGCTGCCGCACGGCTATCCCTGGCATCCGCGGCTGTCGGAGAAGCTCGGCCTGTTCCGCCTGGTGCAGGTGCCGGGAAGCCACGAATTGTGCTTCTCCGATCCGGCGCGGCTGGCCAAGGCGATCATGGAGGCGGGGCGCGACTGACCGGCGCGCTATCTCATCCGCTTGTCGGCCGCGACGAAGTCGATGAAGGTCCTCACCTTCGCGGAGAGATATTTGCGGCTGGGATAGACCGCGAACAGGCGCCCTTCGAAGATGATCTCATTGGGCAGAACGTGCTCGAGACGTCCGGCGGCGATGTCCTCAGTGACCAGCCATTTCGGCAGGAAGGCGAGGCCCATGCCTTCCAGCGCAGCCATGTGCAGCAGCGTTTCATTGCCGCTGCGCAGGACCGGGTTGAACTTGAYGGTTTCGACGCCGCGGTCTCCCGTGAAGGAGAAGCTTTCGCCCGGATAAAGCGCATAGTGCAGGACCGCCTGGCCGGCGAGGTCGGCCGGCCCGGCCGGGCGGCCGGCACGATCGAGAAAGGCGGCTGACGCGACCAGGTGGAACGCGACCCTGGTGATCGGACGCGCGATCAGGGCCTCGTCGGGCGTGCCGGTGGCGCGCAGCGCCAGGTCGAATCCCTCCTCGACCAGATTGACCAGCCGCCCGCTGAGATCGACATCCAGGCACACTTCCGGATAGCGGGCCCGATAGTCGGACAGCACGCCCGCGAACATCGCGTTCGCCATCCAGACCGGCGCGGTCAGCCGCAACGTGCCGCGTGGAACGACGGTCGCCTTGCTGACGGCGGCTTCGACCTCGTCGAGCGAATCCAGCATCTGCCGCGCTTGCTCGAAATAGAGCGCGCCGCTCTCGCTGAGGCTGACGCGCCGGCTAGTGCGGTTGAGCAGCCGCGTGCCCAGCCGCTTTTCGAGCTGCATCACATGCTTGCTCGCCATGGCGGGCGAGAGGCGCAGGCGCTCCGCCGCAGCCGCAAAGCTCTTCAGCTCCGCGACCAGGCAAAACACCCTCATACTGACCAGGGAATCCATGAGATCATCAACACCAGGGAAAGGAATCCATCCCAAAGCACATAATGATCAAAGATGGTGAAACTATCAAATGGTGGCAACCCTCAGCTGTCTGGAGACCCACCATGTCGACGACCACCCTCGAAACCGCCCAGCCCGGCCGGGCCCTTCGCATCGGCCTCTGGATCGCGCAGGTCCTGATCTTCGCCGCGTTCGCCTCGGCCGGGCTGGTCAAGCTGCTCACGCCGATCCCCCAGTTGGCCGCGATGATGCCCTGGGCCGGCCAGTATTCCGAAACGTTCGTTCGCTTCATCGGGCTGGTCGATCTCGCCGGCGGGATTGGCATCCTGTTGCCGGCCCTGACGCGAATTCTGCCGCGGCTGACGGTGCTGGCCGCGCTCGGTTGTTCGGTGCTGCAGGTCTTTGCACTTGTCTTCCACATCTCGCGCGGCGAGGCTGCGGTCACACCGCTCAACATCGTCCTGCTCGCGCTCGCGCTGTTCGTGCTGTGGGGACGCGGCCGCAAGGCGCCGATTGTTTCGCGGCAATTCTGAGCGGCGGGTTGGCACGGCCATGGTCTCTGCCAACGGATGGTCGCGGAGGGGCCTGCTCGCGGGAGCGTCGATCCTCACGACGGGCGGCGCCGCCGCAGCCAAGGACGATCGCCTCGTCGACGGCGTCGTCATCCTGATCGACAGCAACGAGCCCTATGTCATGGGACACGCCGTCAGCTACTCAGCCAATCTCGCCAAACATTTCGCCGACAAGGGCGCGAGGCTGCTGATCGAAGTCRTCGCCAACGGCAAGGGCATCGACTTGTTCCGCGCGGACAAGTCGACGCTCACCGAGCCGCTCGCGACGCTGCGGCAGTCGCTGCCCAATCTCGCCTACAGCATGTGCGCGTCGTCCAAAGCGATCGCGGAAGCCAGGGAGCAGATCGCGATTCCGCTGATCGCAGGCGCGAGCCTGGTCCCGTTCGGCATCGGACGCGTCGTCGAGCTCCAACTCAAGGGCTGGGCCTACATCCATGCGTGAGAAATCTCGCGCATTGTCCAGGCGATCGCTCATGATGGCCGCACCGGCGCTCCTTGTTGCTCCGCACGCAAGCCGCGCGCAGGTCGGCGCTCCCGCCTGGCCACCGGTGTTCGAGACCGGCCGCAGCCAATTCACGCTGGTGCGGCCCCGCGCCGCGATGCCGCAACTGCGGCTTCAGGACCTGCGTGGAAAGGACGTTGTCGTGACGACAAAGCCGGGACGCATCACGCTCGTCAATTTCTGGGCGACGTGGTGCGCGGCCTGCCGGCTCGATCTGCCCGTGCTTGCAAGCCTCGCCGCATCGCAACGCGACGGACTGGATGTTGTCGCTGTTTGCACCGACACGAAGGATTTGCGAAAGATCCGCGCGTTCCTCGGCGGCCTCGCGGTGCAGAACCTCGCCTGCTATGTCGACGCGTATGGAGCGGCGGCGGAGTCGTCCGCCTCGGTCTTCACGATCGTTGGAATGCCCATTACCTATCTGGTCGGAGTGAGCAATCGCGTCGAGGGCTACATCGCCGGCGCCGCTGAGTGGCTCTCGCCCGCGGGCRCGCGGTTGCTGCAATTCTATCGCGAGCAGGGCTAGGATGAGGCGGCCTGCCGTCGCGCCGACGGTTCCAACGGCCTTGCTCAATCGCAAGCGAATTCAGATTTACGAGACAACCCGTCATTGCAAGGTGCGGCAGCAGACCATACGCTGCCCGCCATCGGCAGCCGCCATCTGGTCTCGCTTGCATCGGGAGAATTGCGAATGGTTCACGTCTCGCGACGGAAACTGCTTCAGCTTGCGGCTGTTGCGCCATCGGCACTTCCCGCGGCCTGGACGTCGGTTGCATCAGCCGCGGCCGGAAAGAAGATCCTGACTGCGGTGATGCAATCGGACCTTCGCGTCACCGATCCCGGCTTCACGACGGCCATCATCACCCGCGACCATGGCTACATGGTCTACGATACGCTGCTCGGCATCGATTCCAGCTTCAAGGTGCGGCCGCAGATGGCCGACTGGACCGTGTCCGCGGACAAGCTGACCTACACCTTTATCTTGCGCGACGGCCTGAAGTGGCATGACGGCGCGCCGGTGACGGCGGAGGATTGCGTCGCCTCGCTGAAGCGCTGGGGCACGAGCGTCGACGGCATGGCGCGCAAGCTGATGGACTTCACGGCGGGCATCGAAGCCGCAAATGCCAAATCGATCGTCCTCAAGCTGAAGGAGCCCTATGGCCTGGTGCTGGAGACGATCGCCAAGCCATCGTCGATCGTGGCCTTCATGATGCCCAAGCGGCTTGCAGAGACCCCGATCACCAAGCAGATTCCGGAGCAGATTGGCTCCGGCCCGTTCAAATTCGTGGCTGGCGAGTTTCAGCCCGGCGTGAAAGCCATTTACGAAAAGAACACCGACTATGTGCCGCGCAAGGAGCCGGCCGAATGGACCTCCGGCGGCAAGGTGGTGAAGGTCGACCGCGTCGAATGGATCACGATGCCTGACGCGCAGACCGCGCTCAACGCGCTGCAATCCGGTGATGTCGATTTCGTCGAAACGCCGCCGTTCGACATGCTGCCCACGCTGGAGTCCAACCCAGACATCAACCTGACAATCCTGAACAAGTTCGGCTTCCAATCGTTCGGGCGCATGAACTTCCTGCATCCACCGTTCGATAATGTGAAGATCCGCCGCGCCGCGCTGCTCGCAATCAACCAGAAGGACGTGCTCGACGCACAGATCGGCAATCCCAAATACTACAAATTCTGCGGCGCCTTCTTCATCTGCGATACGCCGCTGGCCAGCGACGCCGGCGGCGAGACCCTGATCAARGGCAACAGCATGGCGGACGCCAAGAAGGCATTGGTTGAGGCCGGTTATGACGGCACGCCCGTGGTGATCCTGGCGGCGACCGATCAGATCCTGCTGAAAGCGCAGCCGGTCGTGGTCGCACAACTCTTGCGCGAGGCCGGCTTCAAGGTCGACCTTCAGGCGATGGACTGGCAGACCGTGGTCACCCGCCGCGCCAACCAGAAGTCCCCGAAGGAAGGCGGCTGGAACATGTTCTTCACCTACCAGGGCGCCACCGATTCGATGAACCCACTGGTCAATGTCCCCATGGGCGGCAAGGGCAAGGAGGGCGGCTGGTTCGGCTGGCCCGAAGACCCCAAGCTCGAAGAGCTGCGCGACGCCTTTGCCCGCGCCACCTCACCGGAAGAGCAGAAGAAGATCGCCTTCGACGTGCAGAAGGAGGCCTACGATCAGGTGATCTACGTCCCGCTCGGCCAATTCCTGGCGCCGAGCGCATGGCGTAAATCGCTCACCGGCGTGATCGACGGCCCGGCGACGCCGATGTTCTGGAATGTGGACAAGAACGACTGAGCTGCTCTCCCAATTCTTACGGGGAGAGCGCAGCCCTATTTCGGATGCCACCAGCGGCCGCCGATGAC
>NZ_JBFULT010000124.1:0-14668 GCF_054049755.1 Bradyrhizobium sp. P5_C11_2 | reverse complement strand
GAGCTCGACAAGATGGGCATCCCGGATGCCGACACCTATTTCAGCAAGGTCGTCTTCACCGGCAGTCACGAGAACGCGATGCTGGCGCTGGCGCAGGGCACGGTCGACGTCGCCGCCAACCAGTGGACCACCGACGACGATTCGACGCTGGCGCAGATGCTGACCAAGGGCATGCTGAAGAATGCCGACGGCTCGGCGATGAAGAAGGACGACTTCCGCATCATCCACAAGTCGGCGCCGATCATCAACGGCCCCTATGCCTACAACTCCGACCTGCCGGATGACGCCAAGGCGGCCATCGCCAAGGCCTTCTTCGACGCGCCGGCGAAGGACAAGGCGGCGTTCGATCGCCTCCAGGACGGCCAGAAGAAGGGTTTTAATCACGCCACCACCAAGGACTGGGATGGCACGATCGAGCTGATCAAGTTCGTCGATGCATTGCGCAAGAAGAAGGCGTCCTGAGCTTTTGGGACGAGCTACTCGAGCCGGGTCCCTGGACCCGGCTCTTTCTCTTTTGATCGACCACCTGCCTTGACCCCATGACCGTCGCGGTTTCGATTCTCCCCGAGCAGCAGCTGGCTGCGCTGAACGCCGCCTATGGCCAGGCGGTCGCGCGCAGGCGGCTCCGTCTTCTGCTCGGAGCTGTGGTGTTCGCCGCCGCGCTGCTTCTCGCCGCAGTCGGCGCGGAAGTGAATCTGCGCACGCTCTTCAACCATTTCGGCAATTTCCTCAGCTATTTCGACCGCATCTTCACGCTCGACAGCGGCCAGCGGGTCTGGACCGATGTCGGCGAGTGGCTGTGGGGCTGGCGCAAATGGCTGAAGATGCTGGGCGAGACGCTGCTGATCTCCTATGTCGGCACGCTGATCGGCGCGACCTTCGCCTTCGCCCTGAATTTTTTCGCGGCCGAGAATACCTCGCCGTCGTCCTGGCTGCGCTTCGTGGTGCGCCGCCTGCTCGAGTTCGCCCGCACCGTCCCCGGCATCGTCTTTGCGCTGATCTTCGTCATCGCCTTCGGGCTCGGGCCGATGGCCGGTGTGCTCGCGATCGCCATCCACTCCACCGGCGCGCTCGGAAAGCTGTTCTCGGAGATCGTCGAGAATGCCGACATGAAGCCGGTCGAGGGCATCCGCTCGACCGGGGCGAGCTGGCTGTCCTGCATGCGTTTCGCGGTCGTGCCGCAGGTGACGGCGGGCTACGCCAGCTACGCGCTGCTGCGCTTCGAGATCAACGTCCGCGAGGCCTCGGTGATGGGTTTCGTCGGTGCCGGCGGCATCGGCCAGGAGCTCGTCGTCGCCATCCGCAAGTTCTATTACTCCGACGTCAGCGCGATCCTGCTCACCATCATCATCACCGTCTTCGTCATCGACATCAGCACCGGCTGGCTGCGTGGCCGCCTGTTCGGCAAGGAGGCGCGGACGTGACGAAGCCGCAGGAACTCGATACCGCGCAGCTTCGCGCGCGCTATCCCGATGTGTTCGAGCGGCCGGCCTCGGCGCGGCTCGCGACGCCGGCGATGATCGTCGCGGCGTTCGCGATCCTGGTGTATGGCCTGGTCGACCTCGACTTCTCGCCGTCGCGCTTCTTTGCCGGCCTCAGCCAGCTCGGCTGGATCAGCCTGATGATGATCCCGCCGGATCCCGGCTCGTCGCTGCCGATCTATCTGAAGGCGCTCGGCGAGACGCTGTCGATCGCGCTGCTCGGCACCACGCTCGCCGCTCTGTTCGCGCTTCCGGTCAGCCTGTTTGCCGCGCGCAACATCATACCCTCGCCGATCCTGCGTTTTCCCGTGCGGCGGTTCCTGGATTCGATCCGTGGCGTCGATACGCTGATCTGGGCGCTCGTCTGGATCAACGTCGTGGGGCTCGGCCCCTTCGCCGGCGTGCTTGCGATTGCGGTATCGGATTTCGGCGCCTTCGGAAAACTGTTCTCGGAGGCGATCGAAGGCGCCGACCAGAAGCAGGTCGAGGGCATCCGCGCCTCCGGCGGCAGCCCGCTGCACGAGATCCGCTTCGGCCTGTTGCCGCAGGTACTGCCCGTCATCGCCGGCCAGGTGCTCTACTTCATTGAATCGAACACCCGCTCGGCCACCATCATCGGCATCGTCGGCGCCGGCGGCATCGGCCTCCAGCTCGCCGAGCAGATCCGCGTGCTGGAATGGCAAAAGGTGTCGTTCCTGATCCTGATGATCCTGGTCGCGGTCGCCGCGATCGATTTCATCTCGGGCAAGCTGCGGTTTGCGATCATTGGCCGGCGGGCTGTCGCCTGATCACCGATCTCGTAGGGTGGGCAAAGCGAAGCGTGCCCACCACTGCTGTTTAGATATCGCGGCGAGATGGTGGGCACGGCGCAAGTGCGCCTTTGCCCACCCTACGAGCCCTGCGTGGTCGCTCGCTCAGCCGTTCTCCACCAGAAACTCCACGCGCTCCGCGGCGAAGCGCGAGTGCTTGGTCACCAGCGGCTTGCCGTCCAGGTCGAGATCGGTCGCGTCGACCACCAGGATCGGCCGTCCCAGCGGCAGATCGAGCCGCGCGGCGTCGGTCGCATCGACGATGCCGGCGGTGATCCGGGTTGCGCCGCGGCGGTAGTCGCGGATGCCATAATGCTCCAGCATCTTCGTCATCGAGCGCGTCGCGGCGAATACAGTTCCTGCGCTTGGAAACAGTTCCGCTGACAGCCAGGTGGTGGAGACACAGATCGGGGTGCGGTCGGCGAGACGGATTGCCTCGATCCGCACCAGCGGTGCACCGATCTTCAGGCCGAGCTCTCGCGCCAGCTCGCGGGTCGCGACGTCGTCGGAGGCCTCGATCAACTGGCCGCGCGGTTCGCGGCCGCCGGCGCCGACGATCTCGGAGAAACGCGTGCGCGAGCGCAGCGGATAGGCGAGGCGCTGTGCCTCGACATAGGTTCCGCTGCCGCGCTCGGCCCGCACCAGGCCGCGCTCCGCAAGGGCAGCGAGTGCGCGCCGCACGGTGTGGCGGTTCACGCGATAGGTTTCCGCGATCTCCACCTCGCCAGGCAGCTTGTCGCCGGCGGCAAAGCGGCCGTCGGCGATGCCGCGCTCGATGCCGTCGGCGACCAGGCGCCACAGCGCGACGCCTGAAGAGGCGGTGTCCTGCATGCTCATATCGCTGGTCAGCCTAGCCCAGAAATCACACGTTTGTCACGAAACAGTCATGGCGCTTCCGTATCAAGTTGTCTATTATCATAGACAACTTGAATTCGGCAAGTTCTGTAGAAAAGTTCGGTGAAAGCGGTGACCCAGAACAACAACCAGCAAGCGCAGCGCAAGGCCGCGATGGCCGTGCTGGCGCATGCGGAGGCGGGCGAGATCGCCGCTCGCCTCCGCACTCTCGCTCTGCCCGGCCATCAGGATCTGCGCGCGCCGGAAAACGGCCTCGTCATGCTGCGCGGCAGGGTCGGCGGCGACGGCGCGCCGTTCAATCTGGGCGAGGCGACGGTGTCGCGCGCCGCCGTGCGGCTTGCGAGCGGCGAGGTCGGCTTCGGCTACACGCTCGGGCGCGACGGCGAGAAGGCGCGGCTGATCGCGCTGTGCGACGCGCTGGCGCAGTCGCGGGATTTCGGCGGGCTGGTGGAGCGCGACGTTATCGCGCCGTTGCGCGAGCAGCTTATGCTGCGCCGGAACCAGGCGGCGGCCGAGACCGCCGCGACGAAGGTTGATTTCTACACCATGGTGCGCGRTGAGGGTTGAGGCCATGACCACGATTGCGGAACTGCCGCCCGGATTCGTCGACAAGGTGCTGTCGGCGCAATCGACCTTTCGCTCGGTCATGGACGCGATGGCGCGGCCGGGCTCGGTCCAGCGCATCGTCCCGATGGCGGGAACCCCTGATACGATGATGCGCGGCACGGCCGCGATCGCGCTGACGCTGTTCGATCACGATACGCCGCTCTGGCTCGACGCGCGGATGTCGGAAAACACCGACGTGGTGAAGTGGCTGAAATTCCACACCGGCGCGCCGGTCATCCAGGACTCCTCGATCGCGAGCTTCGCGCTGATCAGCGACGGCGCCGCGCTGCCGGCGTTCGAGCGCTTCGCGCTCGGCACTAGCGAATATCCGGACCGTTCGACCACGGTGATCATTCAGGTCGAGAGCCTGGACGCAGGCCGCAGCTTCGAGCTGCGCGGCCCCGGCATCGACGGCGTCGCGACGCTCCAGGCCTCGATCAAGCCTTTCGACCTGTTCGAGCGTCTGCGCATCAACGAGGCGCTGTTTCCGCGCGGCATCGATCTGGTGCTGGTCGCGGATGACGCCGTGGTCGCGATCCCCCGCACCACGCGCGTCGTGAGCAAGGGAAGCTAGCCACATGTATGTCGCAGTCAAAGGCGGCGAACGCGCCATCGAGAACGCTCATCGCCTGCTGGCGCATGCGCGGCGCGGCGATCAAAGCGTTCCGGAAGTCTCGCTCGACCAGATTTCGGAGCAGCTTGGCCTCGCGGTCGATCGTGTCATGAGCGAGGGCTCGCTCTATGATCGCGAGCTCGCGGCGCTCGCGATCAAGCAGGCGCGCGGCGACCTGATCGAGGCGATCTTCCTGGTTCGCGCCTTCCGCGCCACGCTGCCGCGCTTCGGCGCGAGCGAGCCGGTCGACACCGGCGCGATGCGGGTGCGGCGGCGGGTGTCCTCGACCTTCAAGGACATTCCCGGCGGCCAGATCCTCGGGCCGACCTTCGACTATACCCATCGCCTGCTAGATCCGACGCTCGCCGAAGGCTTTGTGCCCGAGCAGCCGGCTACGGCAGAGGCTTCGACAGCGCCGACGCCGCGCGTGACCGACATTCTGGGGCGTGACGGACTGATCGAATCCTCGCCGCAAGCCGAGGACGGCGCCAGCGTCGGCGATCTCACCCGCGAGCCGCTGAATTTCCCGGCCGACCGCGACCTGCGCCTGCAGAATCTCGCGCGCGGTGACGAAGGGTTCTTGCTGGCGATGGGCTACTCCACCCAGCGCGGCTACGGCCGCAACCACCCTTTCGCCGGCGAGATTCGCTTCGGCGAGGTCGAGGTCGAATTCTTTGCGGAGGACGCAGGCTTCGCCGTGCCGCTCGGCGCGATCGAGCTCACCGAGTGCCAGATGGTCAACCAGTTCAAGGGGTCTGCGACGGAAGCGCCGTGCTTCACCCGGGGCTATGGCCTTGCCTTCGGCCAGAGCGAGCGCAAGACCATGTCGATGGCGCTGGTGGACCGTGCGCTGCGCGCCCGCGAATTGGGCGAGGAGGCCGTCGCGCCGGCGCAGGACGAGGAATTCGTGATGTCGCATTCCGACAATGTGCAGGCGACCGGCTTCGTCGAGCATCTGAAGCTGCCGCATTATGTCGACTTCCAGTCCGAGCTCGGCCTGTTGCGCAAGCTGCGTCAGGAGTTTGCCGAGGCCAATGCGCCCGATGCCATGAAGGAGGCCGCGGAATGAACGCGCCCGCCTACAACTTCGCCTATCTCGACGAACAGACCAAGCGGATGATCCGCCGCGCGATCCTCAAGGCGATCGCGATTCCCGGCTATCAGGTGCCGTTCGCCAGCCGCGAAATGCCGATGCCCTATGGCTGGGGCACCGGCGGCGTGCAGGTCACCGCCGCGATCCTGGGGCCTGAGGACGTGCTGAAGGTGATCGACCAGGGGTCCGACGACACCACCAACGCGATCTCGATCCGGAAATTCTTCGCCAAGACCGCCGGCGTCGCCACGACGACGGCGACGGAACAGGCAACCGTGATCCAGACCCGTCACCGCATCCCGGAGACGGCGCTGAGCGACAACCAGGTGCTGGTCTACCAGGTGCCGATCCCGGAGCCGCTGCGTTTCCTCGAGCCGCGCGAGACCGAGACGCGGCGCATGCACGCGCTCGCCGAATACGGCCTGATGCATGTCAAGCTCTACGAGGACAKCGCCCGCTTCGGCCATATCGCGACGGCCTACGCCTATCCGGTGAAGGTCAACGCGCGCTATGTGATGGATCCGTCGCCGACGCCGAAATTCGACAATCCCAAGATGGACAATTGCCCGGCGCTGCAGCTGTTCGGCGCCGGCCGCGAGAAGCGCATCTATGCGATCCCGCCCTACACGCAGGTGGTGTCGCTCGATTTCGAGGATCATCCGTTCGAGCCCTATCGCTTCAACGCGCCGTGCGCGCTGTGCGGCACCGAGAATTCCTATCTCGACGAGATCGTCACCGACGACAAGGGCAGTCGCATGTTCGTCTGCTCGGACACCGACTATTGCGAGGGACGTCAGGCCGCCGGTCATCATGGCAGCCTGAGTGCTGCGCCGTACAAGGAGAAGGCGCAGGAGAAGTCAAATGGCTGATCGAGACATGCTCGAGACCGATGAGCCGCTGCTGGTCGCAAAATTCCTCAGCAAATCCTATGGCCGCATCGCGGCGTGCCGCGACGTGTCGTTCTCGCTTTTTCCCGGCGAGGTGCTGGCGATTGTCGGCGAATCCGGTTCGGGCAAGTCGACGCTGCTCCAGCTGCTGTCGGGCCAGCTCGCGGCCAGCGGCGGGCATGTGTCGTATCGGATGCGCGACGGCGTCACCCGCGATCTCGCCACGCTTGGCGAGGCCGAGCGGCGCTTCCTGTTCCGCACCGATTGGGGCTTTGTGCACCAGGATCCTGCGCAGGGCCTGCGCATGGCGGTCTCGGCCGGCGCCAATGTCGGCGAGCGGCTGATGGCGGTGGGCTGGAACCACTACGGCCGCATTCGCGACACCGCGTCCGACTGGCTCACCCGTGTCGAGATCGACGTCGCGCGGATCGACGATGCGCCGCGCACCTATTCCGGCGGCATGCGCCAGCGCCTCCAGATCGCGCGCAACCTCGTCACCGAACCGCGGCTGGTGTTCATGGACGAGCCGACCGGCGGTCTCGACGTCTCCGTGCAGGCGCGCCTGCTCGATCTCTTGCGCAACCTCGTTTCCGAATTGCATCTCGCCGTGGTCATCGTTACGCATGATCTCGCGGTCGCGCGGCTGCTGTCGCATCGCGTGATGGTGATGAAGGGCGGCCGCGTCATCGAGACCGGGCTCACCGACCAGGTGCTCGACGATCCCCGCGAGCCCTACACCCAGCTCCTCGTTTCCTCGATTTTGCCGCCATGAGTTTTCCGATGACCGCCATGATCGAAATCGCCGACGCGAAAAAGACCTTTACGATGCACCTGCAAGGCGGCATCGAGCTGCCTGTCGTCAGCGGCGTGACCTTCCACGTCGACCCGGGCGAATGCGTCGTGCTGTCCGGTCCGTCCGGCGCCGGCAAGTCGTCGATCCTGAAGATGATCTTCGGCAACTATCGCTGCGACTCCGGCCGCATCGGCATCCGCCATCGCGGCGCGCTGATCGATCTTGCCACCGCCGAGCCGCGGCAGGTGCTCAATGTCCGCCGCGCGACCATCGGCTATGTCAGCCAGTTTCTGCGCGCGGTGCCGCGGGTTGCGACCATCGACGTCGTGGCCGAGCCCCTGATCGCCGGCGGCATGAGCCGGGCCGACGCGCAGGCGCGCGCGGGCGGCCTGCTGCATCGCCTCAACATCCCCGAGCGGCTGTGGCAGCTTCCGCCTGCGACCTTTTCCGGCGGCGAGCAGCAGCGCGTCAACATCGCGCGCGGCTTCATCCCGGACCTGCCGATCCTGCTGCTCGACGAGCCGACCGCTTCGCTCGACGCCGCCAATCGCGCTGTGGTGGTCGAGCTGATCGGCGAGAAGAAACGCCAGGGCGTCGCCATGGTCGCGATCGTCCATGACGACGAGATCCGCCATCTGATCGCCGACCGCATCGTCGACGTCGCCAGCTTTGCCGCCGCGGCCTGAAGGAAGACAAGGACATGTACGCCAAGCCGAAGGACATTGTGATCGCCAACGCCAGGATCGTTCTGGCCGACCGGGTGATCGAGCAGGGCTGGCTCGCGCTTGCGGATGGACGCATTGCCGAGATCGGCGAGGGCAAAGCCCCCGCGGGCGCCGAGGATGCCGGCGGCGATCTGATCATGCCTGGCCTGATCGAACTCCATACCGATCATCTCGAAGCGCATTACGTGCCGCGGCCGAAAGTTTTCTGGAACCCGGTCGCCGCCGTCGTGTCCTACGACGGCCAGCTCGCGACCTCGGGCATCACCACGGTGTTCGACTCGCTCCGGGTCTGGCGCGAGGACGGCGCCGAGGAAGTCGACGGCCGCGCCGGCACGTTGGCCGCCGCGATCACGACCGCGCGGGACGCCGATCTGCTGCGCGCCGATCACTTTCTGCACCTGCGCTGCGAAATCCCGATGCCGAGCGTGGTCGAGGAGGCCAGGGAGCTGGTCGGCCGTCCCGACGTGCGGCTGATGTCGCTGATGGACCACACGCCCGGTCAGCGCCAGTTCCGCGACGAGGGCAAGCTGCGCGACTATTACCGCGGCAAGAATGGTGGCAAGACCGACGCCGAGCTCGACGAGCTGTTCGCACGGCGTTTCGAATACCAGAAGGCCTATGCCGCGACCAACATGCGCGAGATCGTCGCGCTCGCGCATGGGTACAAGATCCCGCTCGCGAGCCATGACGACACCACCGAGGAAAACGTTGCGGACGCCGTGCGTGACGGCGTCGCGGTGGCGGAGTTTCCGACCACGATCGAGGCTGCGCGCGGCCTGCATCAGGCCGGCATCGATATCCTGATGGGTGCGCCGAACGTGGTGCGCGGCGGCTCGCACTCCGGCAACATCGCCGCGGTCGATCTCGCGCGCGAAGGCCTGCTCGACATCCTGTCGTCCGACTACATCCCGTCGAGCCTCCTGATGGGCGCGCTGCAATTGCCCGAGCATGTGCCGACGATCGATCTGCCCTCGGCGGTCCGCACCGTGACCAAGGCCCCGGCCGACGCGGTGGGGCTCTCCGACCGCGGTGAGGTCGCGGTCGGCAAGCGTGCCGATCTGATCCGCGTGCACGTCGCGGGCAGCGTTCCCGTCGTTCGCAGCGTCTGGCGCGAAGGAGGCCGTGTCGCATGAGCGAGACCGCGACCATGGCGCCCGGGCAGGCGGGCGCGATCGGGCCCGGGCGGCTCGTGCTCGTGGTCGGTCCGAGCGGCGCCGGCAAGGATACGCTGCTGCGGCTCGCGCAGGCGGCTTGCGTCGACGATCACGACATCGTCTTCCCGCGCCGTGTCGTGACGCGCGAGTCCTCCGCCGACGAGGACAACATTGCAATGAGTCCCGCCGAATTCCACCGCGGACGCGATCACGGCGATTTCGCCGTGCACTGGGAGGCGCATGGGCATTCCTACGCGCTGCCGCTCGAAATCAACGACGACATCCAGGCCGGGCGTGCGGTCGTCGCCAACGTCTCGCGCACCGTGATTGCCGCGCTGCGCCAGGCTTATGCCGACGTCGTCGTGGTCGCGATCACCGCGCCGCCGGACGTGCTGGCCCAGCGGCTCGCCGCGCGCGCCCGGCACAGCGACGGTAATATCGTGGAGCGCCTGTCGCGCAGCGTCGATGACGCAGCATCGCAGGCGGATGTCACCATTCTCAACGCCGGCAGCGCGGAGTACCACAGCCGCCAGCTCGTGCGCGTGATCAGGAACGAAGGCTGGCACGAGTAACGGCCGGCGCAACCAGGAGAGAGTGGAATGACGGTGATCGAAACGGTCGAACAGCTTGAAGCCATCTACGGCGCCACCAATGACGCCTCGACCGTGAAAGTCGCCGACCACGTCACGCCCCTCTACCGTATCTTCATCGAGAAGGCGCCGTTTGCGGCGCTCGCGACCATAGGGCCGGAGGGCATCGACTGCTCGCCGCGCGGCGATCTGCCCGGCTTCGTCCGCATTCACGATCCCAAGACGCTGATGCTGCCGGATCGCCGCGGCAACAACCGGGTCGATTCCCTGCGCAACATCGTGCGCGATCCGCGGGTGTCGCTGATGTTCCTGATCCCCGGCTCTGGCAACGCGGTCCGTGCCAACGGCCGCGCCCATCTCTCGATCGATCCCGAACTGCTGGCGTCCTTCAAGGTCGAAGGCAAGGCGCCGCGCAGCGTCATGGTGATGACGGTCGATGAGATCTACTTCCAATGCGCCCGCGCCATCGTCCGCTCCGATCTCTGGAATCCCGACAAGCGGGTCGATCCCAAGACGCTGCCGACGCCGGGGCAGATCCTCGCCGAGATGAGCGAGAACAAGGTGGGTGGTGCGGAATATGATCGCATCTGGCCGGAGCGGGCTGCTGCGACGATGTGGTGAGTGTCCCCGCTCTCTCGTCTCCCTCTCCCCGTTCTTACGGGGAGAGGGTTGGGGTGAGGGGCTGCTTCCGCAAACACGGTGACAGATGGACTCGCGGAGAGTCCGCCTCACCCGGATCCGCGCTGCGCGCGCATTCCGGCCTGTCCCCGCACGCGGGGAGAGGCGAAGGGTCCCATCAATTAAACGCCATCCCGCCGCTCAGCGCGATCGCCTGTCCGGTCATGTAGGCATTGTCGACCAGCAGCATCACGGCCTTCGCCACTTCCTCCGCGGTGCCGAAGCGGCCGAGTGGGATGCGGCTGACGAGTTGCTTCTGCCCGCTCATCATGTCGGTCTCGATCAGCGACGGCGCCACCGCGTTGACGGTGATGCCGTCCTTGACCAGCCGCGCCGCATAGCCGCGCGTGAGGCCCTCCATGCCGGCCTTGGATGCGTTGTAGTGCGGCCCGATCGCGCCGGCGCCGCGCGCGGCACCGGAGGAGATGTTGACGATGCGGCCCCATTTTCGCGCGCGCATCCCAGGCAGCACCGCCTGCGTGCACAGGAAGACGGATTTCAGGTTGACCAGGATGGTGCGGTCGAAATCGTCTTCGGTGAGATCGTCGACGCCGCGTGTGATGGCGATGCCGGCATTGTTGACGAGGATGTCGATGGGCCCGAGCCCGGCCGCGACGCGCTCGACCATCGCGGTCACGGCCTCGCGCTGCGACACGTCGGCGGCAACGGCCATCGCGCGGCCGCCGCGCTTGCCGATCTCGTCCGCCAGTTGCTCGGCCTGCCCGATCCGCTCGCGGCAGTTGATCGCCACCGCGGCGCCGGCTTCAGCCAGCGCGCGGCAGACCGCAGCGCCAATCCCGCGCGAGCCGCCGGTGACGAGCGCGGTGCGCCCCTTCAGATCATCCGCCATGTCCAGGCCTCCCTGTCATTTGTTCCATGTTGACCGGACAGTACCACGGCCAGCCCTGAGCTTGCGTTGAACTCATCGCGAGATGAATTCGTTTGCCGCTGCGTCCACCCGAAGAAGCGCCCATGCGCGCTCGCGGCAAATATGGATAGCCATTTCATTGACCAGTCGCGTTATTCGCTCGATATTCGAGGCATCGAAACTGCTCCTCGAGCCGAAGCCGCGATATGAGAACCGATCACCAGCGTCGTCCGGGCGACATGCATGAATGCATGACGCGGCGCTGTTTCYCGGCGGCCACCGGCGCCTGTTGTTGTTGCTGACCGCGCTGTAGCAGCACCTCACTCCGAAAATCCCAGACAGGAACGCCGAGAAATCCGGCGAGCGAGCAGTCATGTCCCAATCCCAGTCAAACGCCTACATCATCGAAATCCACGACCGCGCCGCCGGCATCATCACGCGCGATGAGCGCGGCTTCCGCTTCTTCTCCTCCGAGCGGCTGTTCGACAGCCTCGAAGGGCGACAGTTCCGCTCCGCGCGCGAAGCCGAGCGGGCCGCGCGCGCGGTGTTCTCCGAGCGGAGCCGGCGCACGAATTTGCAACTCTTCGCCAACTGACCCCACCGAAAGGACCGCGATATGATTACTCGACGACACATTCTCGCAACGACGCTCCTGCTTGCGACAGCCCTGGCTGCACCCGCGCACGCCGAGGACAAGCCGGCGGAAATCCGCATCGGCACGCAGAAGGGCGGCTTCTTCCCGGCGGTGCGCCAGCGTCAGACGCTGGAGGACGCTTTCAAGCCGCTCGGCATCGAGATCAAGTGGGTCGACTTCCAGTTCGGCCCGCCGTTGTTGGAGGCCATCAATGTCGGCAGCGTCGATTTCGGCTATGTCGGCGATTCCCCGCCGATCTTCGCGCAGGCCGGCGGCGCAAGAATCCGCTATGTTGCGGCGGTGAAGTCGGACGGCAATACCCAGGCCATCGTCGTGCCGAAGGACTCGCCGATCAAGACGCTGGCCGATCTCAAGGGCAAGCGCATCGCGTTCGGCAAGGGATCGAGCGCGCATAATCTTCTGGTCGCAGCTCTGGAGAAGGCAGGCCTGTCCTGGGCCGACATCACGCCGGCACCGCTCGCGCCGGCCGATGCGACGGCGGCCTTCGTGAAAGGCTCGGTTGATGCCTGGTCGATCTGGGATCCGTATCTGGCGCTCGCCGAACTGAAGGAGAACGCGCGCGTCATCGCCTTCGACAAGGACGTGCACAAGCCGAATGCGTTCTATATCGCCGGAACGGACTTCGTGGAGAAATATCCCGCGCTGGTCGCAAAGCTCAACACGGCCTTTGCGTCGGAAGGCGTGTGGGCGGATTCACATCACGAGGAGGTCGCGAAGGCGCAAGCCGAGGCGACCGGCGTCGACATCGAGGCAATCCGCCGCTTCGTCAACCGCTCCAACTATCGCGTGGTGCCGCTCGATGCGGAGGTGATCAAGAGCCARCAGGCGGTTGCCGACCGTTTTGCAAAGCTCGGCCTGATTCCGAAGCCGGTCAACGTCTCAGACATCGTCTGGAAGTGGACGCCGGGCTCTTGAGCTGAGCACGAACAATTTGTCGTCGTCATGCCCGGGCTTGTCCCGGGCATCCACGTTTCTTCCTTCCACGCGGCTAGACGTGGATGGCCGGGACATAGGCGAGCGGAGCGACGCCGTCCTTCGGACGGCTATGCCCGGCCATGACGCCGTGCAGGCACTCCTCTATCCAAGCCTTCAGCCCGTTAGTGCGGCCAAAAGTTCATCCGGGCGCTCCGCCATGATCATGTGGCCGGCGCCCGCCACCACGACCGTCTTTGCATGCGGGATTGCGGCGGCGAGCGCCTTGCCCGCCTTTGCCGGCGTCATCATGTCCCGTTCGCCGAGGACGAGCGTCGTCGGCACCTTCACGCTCGCGGCGGCGGTGAGCGCATTCGCGTAAGCATTGCATGCGGACAAATCCCTGAACAGCACGCCCGGCTCGCAACTCTTGAGCACGGCCTGCGCACCGCCATGCATCCACAGTCCCGGCGCGAGGCTGCCGCCGAGCTCGGCGTTGAAGCCGAGGCCCCAGATCGACACCATGTCGTTGGCATCCTGCGAGTTGGCTTCGGCGGCCTTCAGCAGATCCGGGCCGACCGTCATGGTCGCGGCGGTGCCGATCAGGCTCAGTGCCGAGACTTTTTCGGGGTGACGCGCCGCCGTCTCCAGCGAGATCAGCGATCCCATGGAGTGGCCAATCAGATGCGCTTTCGCAGCTCCTGCCGCATCGAGCAGCGCCGCAGTCCAATCCGCCATCTCGGCGATGCTTGCGAGCGAAGGCCCGGCCGAGCGGCCGTGGCCGGGCATATCAGGCGCCAGCACGGCAAAGCCGTGATGGGCGAACCAGCGCGTGTGCAGCGCCCAGGTCGAATGGTCGAAGCCGGCGCCATGGATGAAGACCACCGCGGGCAGGGACTTGTCGAATTCGCGGCCGCCGGTTGCGACAAACACCTCGGTGCCGTTGACGGAGAGCTTCATGGCTTAAACCTTTTGCGAGATGCGCAGCGCCTGGGCGAGATCGTCGATGATGTCGGAGGCGGTTTCGATCCCGACCGACAGCCGCACCAGCTCCTCACCGACGCCGGCGGCCTTGAGCTGCGCGGCGTCCATCTGCTGATGYGTGGTCGAAGCCGGGTGGATCACCAGCGTCTTGGCGTCGCCGACATTGGCGAGATGGCTGATCATGCGCAGCGCTTCGATGAACTTGCGCCCGGCGGGCCGCCCGCCCTTGATGCCGAACGAGACGATCGAGCCGGCGCCGCGCGGCAAGAGCTGCTTGGCAAGCTGGTAGTCCGTGTGGTCTTCAAGCGAGGGATGCAGCACCCAGTCCACCGCCTTGTTGGACTTCAGCGCTTCCAACACCAGATGCGTGTTCTGCATATGCCGGTCCATGCGGACGCCGAGCGTCTCGACGCCCTGAAGCAGCTGGAACGCGTTGGTCGGCGACAGGCAGGCGCCGAAATCGCGCAGGCCCTCGGTGCGCGCGCGCATGATGAAGGCCGCCGTGCCGAACTGCTCGTCGAAGACGATGCCGTGATAGCCGCCATAGGGCTCGGTCAGCACGCCGAACTTGCCGGAGCCGCGCCAGTCGAAACGGCCGCCGTCGACGATGGCGCCGCCGATCGCGATGCCGTGGCCGCCGATCCACTTTGTCGCCGAATGCATCACGATGTCGGCGCCGAGCTCGATGGGACGGCTGAGATAGGGCGTCGCAAAGGTGTTGTCGATCAGCAGCGGGATTTTTGCGTCATGCGCGATCTGAGCGACCTTCGGAATGTCCAGTACCTCCAGCCCGGGATTGCCGATGGTTTCGCCGATCACCAGCTTGGTGTTTGGCTTGATCGCCGCACGGAACGCGTCGTGGTCGCGCGGCTTGACGAAGGTGGTGGTGATGCCGAAGCGCGGCAGCGTGTGTGCCAGCAGGTTGATGGTGCCGCCATAGAGCGAGCTCGACGCCACGAGGTGGT
>NZ_JBFULT010000123.1:0-14689 GCF_054049755.1 Bradyrhizobium sp. P5_C11_2 | reverse complement strand
GCTGCGAGATGGCCACAAGCTGCTTGATATAGATCAAGCGCGTTCGATCGCTCGCGAACGCGCTCTAACTGCAGCTGGTAATGCGCGCAACTGCCTTCATGTACTTGAGATGAAGTGCGGCGTCACCTCCGTCTGACGGAAGAGTTGCGAGCGGTCAGGCGATCCGAATTCAAAGCGGCGATGATGGCATTGTGCCACTGTTTTGCCCGACGGATCAAGTTTATTTCGTAAAATCCGCAATTGCCGGGTGCTAAGCCATTGATATCGCTGTTCACCGGCTACTGTGCATGGGGTTGTTTGTCGATTTTTTTGTTGTGAGGCTCGCCGCGCCTGATCCAAGCCGGTCTTAGTGGCCGCCAAGATAGGCCGTGATCAGCCTGGGGTCGTGGATGAGATCCTTGGCGGGGCCTGACTGCACCACCTCGCCGGTCTCGAGCACATAGCCGTAATCGGCCGTCTCCAGCGCGGCGCGGGCGTTCTGCTCGACCAGCAGGATCGAGACGCCGAGATCGCGCAGCGACGCGATGGTGCGAAAGATCTCGCGCACGATCAGCGGCGCGAGGCCGAGGCTGGGTTCGTCCAGCATGAGCAGCTTCGGCTTGGCCATCAGCGCGCGTCCAAGCGCGAGCATCTGGCGCTCGCCGCCGGAGAGGGTGCCTGCGGCCTGGCGCTGCCGCTCCTTCAGGCGGGGAAAGCGATCATAGACCTCGTCGAGCGTCTTCTGCACGCCGGAGCGGTCGCGCAGGCTGTAGGAGCCGAGCAGCAGGTTGTCGGCCACCGACATGTCGGAGAACAGCTCGCGCTTTTCCGGGACCAGGCACAGCCTGCGCTCGACGCGGTCCTCGACGGAAATCTTCCCGATGTCGTTGCCCTGAAACACCATGCGGCCGCGCGACGCGAGCAGCCCGATGGCGGCCATCAGCAGCGTGGTCTTGCCGGCGCCGTTCGGGCCGATCACGGTCACGATCTGGCCTTCCTCGACCGACAGCGACACGTTGCGGACCGCCTCGACATTGTCGTAGCAGACGGTCACGTCGGTCATGGAGAACATCGAGGTCATGCGACGCCTCCCAGATAAGCCTCTTGAACCCGCTCGTCGCTGCGGATCGCAGCTGGCGCGCCCTCGCAGAGCTTGGATCCGAAATCGAGCACCACGATACGGTTGACCAGCGACATCACGAACTCCATGTCGTGCTCGACGATCAGGATGGTCAAATTGTCGGACCGCAGCGCCCGCAGCAGTTCCGCAAGCCGCAGCTTCTCCTGGCGGCGCAGGCCCGCCGCCGGCTCGTCGAGCACGAGCAGGGTCGGGTCCGCGGCCAGCGCACGCGCGATCTCCAGGATGCGTTGATTGCCGAGCGGCAAATTGCCGGCGAGCTCGAACGGCTTGTCGCCGAGCCCGACGCGCTCGAGCTGCATCAGCGCCTCGTGCCGCGTGCTGGCTTCCTCGTGCCGGTTGAGACGGAGGGCGCCGGCAAATAGCCCCGTGCTGGTGCGGGCGTAGGTGCCGAGCATGACGTTCTCAAGCAGGTTCATGCGCGGTCTGAGCTTGACGTGCTGGAAGGTCCGGGCGATCCCGGCCTTGGCGATGCGGGACTGCGCGTCACGCGTGATGGGGCGTCCCGCAAAGACGATCTCGCCCTTGTTGACCCGGAGCGCGCCGGTCAGGCAGTTGAACATCGTGCTCTTGCCGGCACCATTCGGGCCGATCACGGCAAGGATCTCGCCGGACCGCACCTCGAAGCTGACATTGTTGACGGCGACCAGGCCGCCGAACCGGCGCTCGGCGCCTTCGACCTTCAGAAGCAGCTCGCCCGGCGCCGGTTGCGCGCGGCGGGGCAGGGGCGGCGCCGGTTGCGGGCGCTCGCGCCGTATCTTCGGCAGATAGCGCGCAACAAACGGCACAATGCCCTGCCGCGCCCATTGCAGGAACAGGATGAACAGCGCGGAGAAGGCGACGATCTCGAGCTGCCCGGAGGCGCCCTTGGCGATCAGCGGCAGATAGTCCTGCACACTGTTCTTGAGCAGCGTGACGACCGCGGCGCCGACGACACCGCCGAGAAGGCTGCCGGCGCCGCCGACCATCGACATCATCAGATATTCGATGCCCATGCCGGCATCGAACGGGCCCGGGCTGATGAAGCGGCTCATATGCGCGTAGAGCCACCCTGAGAGCGAGGCCAGGAAGGCCGCGATCACGAAGGTCACGAGCTTGATCCGGAAAGCATTGATGCCGAGGCTTTCGACCAGCGTGTTGCCGCCGCGCAGCGCGCGCATGGCGCGGCCGAGCCGGGAGTCCAGCAGGTTGTAGCCGAGCAGGAGCACGGCGGCGACGATTCCCCAGATCAGGAAATAGATCTGGGAGCTGGAGATCAGCGCGAGCGAGCCGAAGCTGATCGGCGGAATCGACGAGATGCCGTTGAAGCGGCCGAGCCCCTCGACATTGCCGAACAGGAAGCCGATCGCGAGGCCCCAGGCGACGGTGGAAAGCGAGAGGAAATGGCCCTGAAGCCGCAAGGTGACGACGCCGAGGATGGCCGCGACGGCGCAGGTCAGCGCCACTCCGAGCACGAGGCCGAGCCAGGGCGAATGCCCGTTCAGGGCGGAGACCCAGGCGGTCGCATAGGCGGCGATGCCGACGAAGGCCGCCTGTCCGAACGACACGATGCCGCCGACGCCGGTGAGCAGCGCCAGCCCGATGGCGACGAGCGAATAGATGCCGATGTAGTTCATCAGCGTGATGCTGAACGGGCTGAGGACGAAGGGCGCGAGCGCGAGGCACACCACCGCGGCGATCGCGGCAAGCTGAACATGGAAGCGCGTCATTCCTCGATCTCCTCCTCGGAATGCAGCGAGGCGAGCGACCGCCAGATCAGGATCGGGATCAGAAGCGAGAACACGATGACGTCCTTCAGTGCACTGCTCTCGAAGGATGCGAAGCTTTCGAGGATGCCGACGCCCACGGCGCCGATCGCGGCGCCGGGATAGCTGGTCATGCCGCCGACGATGGCGCCGACGAAGGCCTTGAGGCCGATCAGGAAGCCGGAATCGTAGAATACGGTGTTGACCGGCGCGATCAGGATTCCCGACACGCCTGCCATCAGCGACCCGAGGAGATAAGCGATCGTGCCGGCGCGCGCCGGCCGGATCCCCATCAGCCGCGATCCGGTCCGGTTGACGGCGGTGGCGCGCAGCGATTTGCCGACCAGCGTGAAGTCGAAGAAGAGATAGAGCAGGCCGCTGAAGACGAGCGCGGCGATCACGATCAGCATGGTCTGGCCCGAGATCAGGACGCCGGCGAGTTCCGTCGAGAACGATGTCAGCGGCTCGGTTCGGACGCCTTCCGGACCGAAAAACAGCAGGCCGAGACCAACCAGCGCGAAATGCAGTGCGACCGAGACCGTCAGGAGCAGCAGCACCGATCCGTCGGCAATCGGGCGGAAGACGATCCGATCCAGCAGCGGGGAAATGGGCGTGATCAGCATCAGCGCGAGCACGAGCCTGACCGCGAGGGGCGGCTCGATGCGCATCGTCAGCCAGGCGGCGCCAACCACGGCCAGTGGAAGCACGAGATAGAAGAGAAGTGCACGCGGCAGCAGCCGCAGTTCGCCGGCGCGGATGAGCGAGAGGATCTCGATCAGGGTGGCGAGGCAGGCCAGCACCACGACCAGCGAGCCGGTCCCGGGAAACCGCTTCGCATCGAGGGCTGCGAGCGTCAGTGCCGTGAACGCGGCGATGTCGCCAAATGGAATGAAGATGACCCGCGTCACCGTGAAGATGAGGACGGTCCCGATCGCCACCAGCGCATAGACTGCGCCGGTGGCGATCCCGTCGATCGCAAGGATGGCTGCGATGTCGCTCGTCATTGAGACGCCGTTCCCCCGTTCTGACTGCCAGCCCGTCGCTTCCCGGCTACGGCGCGTACTTCCAGGCGCCGCCGGTCAGGCGCACGACGACGAGCGAGCGCTCGTCGACCCCGGTCACCGCGCCTGGCTTGAAGTTGTAGACGGCGTGCACGCCGGGCAGCTCCTTGGTGCTGAGGATGGCGTCCCTGAGCGCCGTGCGGAATTCGGCTGTGCCGGGCTTTGCGGTCTTCAGGGCGCGCTCGGCGGCGTTGGCGAAGATCAGCCAGGCGTCGAAGGAATAGGCCGAGAAACCGTCGGTGGTCGGAATGTTGTGGGTCTTCTGGTAGACGCTGCGAAAATCCAGCGCGAGCTTCTTGGCGAAGTGCTCGTCGGGAAGCTGTTCGGCGACGATCACGGGACCCGCGGAGACCTGAATTCCATCGGCCGATTTGCCGCCGACGTTGACGAAGTCCGGATTGACCAGCGCCACCGTGCCGTAGGTGTTTCCCTTGAACCCGCGCTCGGAGAGGGTGAGGAGAGGCAGCGCGCCCTGGGTGCCCGAGCCGCCGATCAGCACCGCGTCGGGACGCGCGGCCATCACTTTAAGGATCTGTGCGGTCACCGACGTGTCAGTGCGGGCGTAGCGCTCGTTGGTCTGCACCTTGATGTCGTCGATGGGCTCGGCAGCCTTGGCGCCGTTATAGACGAGGTCGCCCCAGGCATCGGAGAAGCCGATATAGCCGATGTTCTTCATACCGTCGCGCTTCATGCGGTCGGCGACGATCTTGACGAGGAGAGAGGCCGGCTGCGGCACCGAGACGGCCCACTGCTCCGGCGATTCCGGGAGCTTGCCGATCGGCGAGACCGCGATCATCGGCACCTTGAGCTCGCTCGCGACCGCCGCCATGGCAATGGTCGAGGGCGCCGTCGCGGTGCCGATCAGGAGGTCGACCTTCTCCTCTTCCACCAGCTTGCGCGCGTTGCGCGTCGCGGCCGACGGATCGGAGCCGTCGTCGAGCTGGATCAGGCGGATGGTCTCGCCGTTGATGGTCTTCTTGTATTCATAGGCCGCGTTGATGCCCCGCCCATAGGGAATGCCGATCGACGAGCCGTTGCCGCTGAGCGACGTCACGAAGCCGATGGTAATGTCGGCTCGCGCAGCCGGCGCCGCCAGAATGCTGGCGGTAAGGGCGAGTAAGCTCAGAGTCTTGCGCATGTGCGTTTTCCTCCTTGGGAGCAGGGCGTGGATGCTGGGACAAGGGCGTCCCGTTGCGAACGAACCGATCGAAAGCGAAGCTGCGGCGCCCGACCCGGGCGCGATGACGACGGATTGGCTGGGCCGGGCGTCAGCAGCCATGGCGACGCTGACCGCTCGAATGCCGGGCTGTTCGGCGGATGCCGGAGGCCGTCTCTTGCAGGGATGAAAGGTCGTTGGCGCGGTCGCGATGCGCGACCGGCGATGCTGCTGCCGGCTGTCCAAGCCCGACGAATGTCCACGCGATCGAGTCTCTCAAAATCGGCGTCCTGCAACATCATTGTCTTGGCCATCGGCTCGGGCCGGTGGAGGATTATTTAAAGCCTAAAGTATTTTCGGTGGAGCCGTCAACACGTGTCATGGGGCTGTCAGAAAAAATGTCGTTGCATACAATTCCGTCAGTCTTACGGATTTCCGGGACCCATTTGCTCCCAGGAATGGGGGCGCCCGCAATCGTCCGGTGACGCTCTTTGCTGCAGCCGCCGCGCCCATTTGACGGGTGAATTAGTTTATGGTTGAAATATATTGGTCGGCCGCCGACGACCGATCCTCCCATGCCCGTTCGAGGAGCAGGACGATGCGCATCTTCTGGCAGAGCTTCGTCGATGCGAGCGTGAACGCGCCCTACATGGCGCTCCTGTCCGAGTACCTCAACACTATCGCGGCGCCTGGCACGACGGTTCATGTCGAGGGCATTTCRCCGCCGGACCGCGAGTTCGGCCGGCTCGCCGAACTCCGCTGCGCGGTGCAGGCCATCGACAACGGCATCGCGGCCGAGGAGAGCGGGTACGACGCCTTCGTGATGGGGCACTTCCAGGATCCTGGTCTCTACGAGCTTCGCTCGACGCTCGATATTCCCGTGATCGGGACCGGCGAGGCAACCTTGCTTGCCGCATCGCAGCTTGGCCGGCGCCTCGGTCTCGTGACGCTCGACCCGGTTTTCGAGGTCTGGCACTACGAGCAGGCCGAGCGGTACGGCCTCGGCGATCGCGTCGTTCACGTGACGGGTCTCGGCTGCAAGCCCGAGGATTTCGCGAGTGCATTCGCAGGCGATCAGGCCGCGCAGGCCCGTATGATCAAGGATTTTGTCGCCTGCGCACTGCCGCTCGTTGAGCACGGCGCCGATGTCGTGATCCCTGCCGGTGTTCTGCCCGGCCTCCTGATTGGGCGGGAGCACGGTCTGAAGGTCGGGCATGCGCCCGTGATCAATTGCGCGGCCGTCGCGCTGAAGAATGCCGAGATGTGGGTTCAGCTCAGGCGGCTGAACGGCACCGAGCCCAGCCGTGGGCCGAGCTTCAAGCGCGCCAGCGAACTGGCGCGCAGCGATTTCCGCGCGCTGCTCGCCCGCAACAAGCGTTAGGGCGGGCCGCGTGACCAGTCTGGAGAGCGAGAGATGATGACGCCCGAGAAGATCCTCTATGAGACCGAAGTGACCGCGACGGGAGGCCGGGACGGCAAGGCGGCAAGCGCCGACGGCCTGCTGTCGGTGTCGCTGTCCTTGCCGAAATCGATGGGCGGCCCCGGCGGCGAGGGGACCAATCCGGAGCAGCTCTTTGCGGCGGGCTATGCTGCGTGCTTCCTTGGTGCGCTCAAGCTCGTGGCGCGGACCCGGAAGGTCGTGCCGTCCGCCGAACCCTCCGTGACCGCGAAGGTTGCCATGGGGCCGGTTCCCGTCGGATATGCGCTCGCTGTCGAACTGAAGGTCAGCCTGCCCGGGATCGAGACGTCGGTTGCGGAGGAGGTGGTTGCCGGTGCGCACGAGCGTTGTCCCTATTCGAACGCGACGCGTGGCAATATCGAAGTCRAGCTGACGGTGATCTGAGGTGGCCGACCAGTGAAGAATTCCCAGCGCACACCGTACGACGGCGTCGTGATGGCAGCTCCCGTCACGATTCCCTATGTGCGCTACTCCGTCGAGAGTGYGCAGTGGTGGATTGGCCGCGCACTCAGTGCGCTGGTCGCGCAGACCGGCATCAAGGCCGCCGACATCGACGGTCTCTGCGTCTCCAGCTTCACCATGGGGACCGACAGCGGCATCGGACTGACGCAGCATTTCGGGCTCTGTGTCCGGTGGCTCGACACGATCCCGCTCGGCGGCGCCAGCGCCGTCGCGGCCTTGCGCAAGGCGGCGCGCGCGGTTCAGGCCCATGACGCCGACATCGTCGCCTGCGTGGCCGGCGATACCAACCACGTCGATTCCTTTCGCCTGACGCTCGAAAATTTTTCGCGGTTCAACCAGGACGCCGTTTATCCCTACGGTGCGGGCGGAGCCAATTCGAGTTTCGCGCTGATTGCCCGCAACTATATGCGGACCTTCGGCGTCACGCGCGAGGATGTCGGCAGGATCGCGGTCGCCCAGCGCACCAACGCGCTGCGCAATCCGCACGCCCTGATGAAGACGCCGTTGACGCTCGAGCAGTATCTCGCGGCCCGGCCGATTTCCGACCCGATCCACCTGTTCGACTGCGTGATGCCCTGTGCCGGCGCGGAAGCTTTCCTGGTGATGCGCGACGAGACCGCGGCGTCGCTCGGCTTGCCGGCGGCGAGGCTGCTGTCCACGATCGAGCGGCACAATGCCTTTGCCGACGACCCCATGCAGGTGCGCGGCGGCTGGGCGATGGATATCGGCGAGCTCTATGCGATGGCCGGCGTGAAGCCTGACGATCTCGACATCGTGCAGACCTATGACGACTATCCCGTGATCACGATGATGCAGTTCGAGGATCTCGGCTTCTGCAAGAAGGGTGAGGGCGCGGAATTCGTGCGCCAGCACGATCTGACGATTGACGGCGACTTTCCGCACAACACGTCGGGCGGACAGCTCTCGGTCGGACAGGCCGGCGCCGCCGGTGCCTATCTCGGTCTTGTCGAGGGGCTGCGGCAGGTCCTGGGAACCGCGGGTCCGACCCAGGTGAAGAACGCGAGCCTCGGTTTGGCCTCGGGCTTCGGTATGATCAATTATGACCGCGGTCTCGCCTCGGGCGCCGCGATCTTTGCAGGGCCTTCGCGATGATCGAGCCGATCAAGCCGCCCCGGCGCAAGAACCCGCTGCTGCGGACGCGGCTTCCCGCGTCGCCGCCGAGGCCGCGGAGCCGAACGTCACACGGGTTTACACGGGCGGCCGCCGAGGGCCGCTTCGTGCTGCAGCGCTGCGAAGCCTGCGGCACCTTCGCTTATCCGGCGCGGGAGGCTTGTCCGTCCTGCCTGTCATCGGGGCTCGCATTCGTCGACGCGCCGCGGCGGGGCACGCTTCTCGCCGAGACGACGGCGCGGGTGCCGAGCGATGTCTATTTTCGCGAACGCGCACCGTGGCGCATCGGTCTCGTCAAGATGGATTGCGGCCCGACGATCGTGACGCATCTGCACGCCGATTGCGTCGAGGGCGGAGCGGTCAGCATGTCGTTTCAACTCGACAAGAGCGGTCAGGCGGTGGCCTTTGCCCGACCTGAGGAGGAGACTCCCAATATGGCAGACGACAGGCAGTGGCGGGAAATGACGGCCGATCCGAAGTTCAGGCGGGCGCTCGTCACCAACGGCCGTAGCGTGGTCGGCCAGGAAGCCGTCGCCGCGTTGAAGGCCGCCGGCGCGAAAATCGTCTTCGTCGGGGTATCCGAGCCGTGGAGGCCATTTGCCGGCGAAGAGCTGCTGCGCGGGCAGGAGGGCATCGAGGTCGTGACTCTCGACGCCGCCGATGAAAAATCGGCCGCCGATCTCGCCGCCGACATCGGCGGCAAGGTGGATATCCTGGTGAACAGCAGCGAATATGTGCGGCCGGGCGGCCTGCTCGACCGCAGGGGCACGAGCATCGCGCGGGACGAGATCGATCAGGCCTACCTCGGCTTCATCAATCTCGCGCAGGCCTTTGGGCCCGCCATGCGGATGCGCGGCGCCGACGGCATCAACAACAGCGTCGCATGGGTCAACGTCCTGTCGGTCTATGCGCTCGCAAACTGGCCCGCCTTCGGCGCTTACTCGGCCTCGCAGGCCGCGTGCCTGTCATTGTCGCACTGTCTTCGCGCCGAACTGCGCCCCGGCGGCGTCAAGGTGATGAACCTGTTCACCGGGCCCGTTGACACCGAGTGGTTCCAGACCGTGCCGCCGCCGAAAGTGGCGCCGCGCGCCATCGCCCAGGCGATCGTGTCGGGGCTGAGGGGCGGGCTCGAAGAGATGTATGTCGGAGATGTCGCCGAGGAAATCCGGCAGCGTCTCGCGGCCAATCCGAAAGCGCTCGAGCGTGAGCTCGACAGGTGAAACGTGGATTTCAACCAAGCCGGAGGACGTGACGATGCAAAGCAAGAATCTCCTGGAACTGGCGGGTGCGATTTCTTCCGGCGCGGTGCGCGTCGTCGATCTGACCTTTACGCTCAGTCCGGATTTTCCGGTCATCGTGCTGCCGCCGGAATTCGGCCAGGCGGCCCCGGTCCGCATCCAGGAAATCTCGCGATATGACAGTCGCGGCCCCGCCTGGTACTGGAACAATGTCACGTTCGGGGAACACACCGGCACGCATTTCGATGCGCCGATTCACTGGTTCACCGGCAAGAACCTGCCCAACAATGCCGTCGACACCATGCCGGCCAAGGACATGATCGCGCCGGCCTGCGTGATCGACTGTTCGACGCAGGCGGCGCAGGATCCCGACTTCCTGCTGACGGTCCCGCTGGTCGAAGCCTGGGAAGCGAAGCACGGCCGGATTCCCGAGCGGACCTGGGTCCTGTTGCGGACCGACTGGTCGAAGAAGGGCTGGCGCGACTATTCCAATCTCAGGGACGACGGCGCGCATACGCCGGGCCCGAACCCAGCCGTCATGAAATGGCTGGTCGAAGAGCGCGGCATCATTGGCTTCGGCACCGAGACCATCGGCACCGATGCGGGGCAGGCCGGGCATTTCGAGCCGCCTTATCCGGCGCATCACYTCCTGCACGGCGCCGGCCGCTACGGCCTGCAATGTCTTTGCAATCTGGATCAGCTTCCCGCCACCGGAGCCATCATCGTGGCTTCGCCACTGAAGATCCAGAACGGTTCCGGCAGTCCGCTTCGTGTCATCGCGCTGGTCTCGTCAACCTGAACGAACGCATGGCGCTTGCCCATCAGAACAAGAAATCCTCACGAAAGACAGGTGCCATGAACTTGATCAAGAGCCTGCTGGCCTCCACCGCGTTGCTCGTTGCCGTATCGAACAATGCGCAGGCGGAAATCCTGGTCGGATTCGTCACCGGCCTCAGCGGGCCGGTGTCGTCGATCGGAATTCCGAACGCGAAGGGGATCGCGGCGGGCCAGGCCTATCTCGGAGAGATCGGCGGCGAGAAGCTGCGGGTCATCCAGCTTGACGACGGCTCCGATCCGACGGCGTCGGCGCGCAACGCCCGCAAGCTCGTCGAGCAGGAGAAGGTCGATGTTCTCATCGGTACCTCCGGTGCGCCACAGACGCTGGCGATGGCGACCGCCGCGATCGAGATGAAGATTCCGATGATCGCGGTGTCCCCGATCGCGCCGGTGCCGGCCGGCGATGGCGGGCCCTGGGTGGTGCAGACGCCGCAGCMGACGCCGCTTCTCGTGCAGGGCATCGTCGATCACATGAAGGCRCGGGGCCTGAAGACTGTCGCGTTCATCGGCTTCTCCGACGCGTTCGGCGACCTCATGTACAACTCGCTCGAGCAAAGTGCGAAGACGGCCGACATCAAGGTCATTGCGAACGAACGATACGCACGATCCGATTCGTCGGTGACGGCCCAGGTGTTGCGCGCGCTCGCCGCACGCCCCGACGCCATCATGCTCGGCGGCACCGGAACGCCCGGCGCGCTGCCGGTCATCGCCTTGTCCGAGCGCGGATACAAGGGACCGCTGTACGGCAATCACGGGCTGATCAGCGCCGATTTCCTCCGTCTTGCCGGCAAGGCCGCCAATGGCATCATCTGCCCGACCGGGCCGGTGACCGCGGCCGAGCAGCTTCCGGCCAGCAATCCGATCCAGAAGGTCGCCCTGGATTTTCGGACAGCCTTCGAGAAGGCGAACGGCGAGACGCCGACGGATTCGTTCTCGTCCTATTCCTTCGACGGCTGGCTGGTCTTCGTCGATGCGGCCAAGCGCGCGATGGCGACCGGCGCCAAGCCTGGTTCGCCGGAATTCCGCACCGCGCTGCGCGAGGCGCTGTTCACGACCAAAGAAGTCGTCGGGACGCAAGGCGTCTATACCTACACATCGGCGGATCGGCACGGCGTCGATGGTCGTTCGCGCATCATGGTCCAGATCGAGGACGGAAAATACAAGCTGCTGCCCTGAGCGAGGCGGATGTGACGGAGCGCAACGTGCAGGCAAAGGCCGGTGTCGTAGTCGGGGAGGGCGGCGTGGCGCCGGCCTGGGCGCGGGCGGTCGAGCTGTTTCCGTCGCCGGACCGGATTCTCTCGACCATCCTCAGACGGCAGGCCATGCGCTACGGTGATCGCGTCCTGCTCGCGTCGGGCGAGACGCGCTGGACCTACGCGCAGACCGCGGCGATCGCGGCGGCGTCTGCACAAACGCTTGCCGACGCCGGGATCGGGCCCGGCGACCGGGTCGCGCTGATGTGCTCCAACCGACCGGAGTTTCTTCAGGTCTATCTCGGTTGCGCCTGGCTCGGCGCGATCGTGGTGCCGATCAACACGGCGCTGCGCGGATTCCAGCTGTCCCATATCTTCCGCAATTCGCGTCCAGCGCTCCTCGTCATCGAGGCCGCGCTTCTCGCCGCGATCGGGACGGTCGACGGGGACGTCGAGCTGCCGTCCCGGACGTGGACCATCGGGCCTGTCGCCGAAACGAGTGAGGTGAAGGTCTCGTCGGTGCCGTTGCCGGACCTTGCAGCCAAAGCCCCGGCCGGAGCCGTGCGCCCCGGCGACACCGTCGCGATCCTCTACACGTCCGGCACCACCGGACCGGCCAAGGGCGTGTGCTGTCCGCAGGCGCAATTGTTCTGGTGGGGCGTCTACTCGGCGCGGGCGCTGGGCATCCGCGATGGCGACGTGCTGTTCACCACGCTGCCGCTGTTCCACACCAACGCGCTGAATGCGTTCTATCAGGCCGTCCTGAACGGCTGCACCTATGTGCTGGAGCCGAAATTTTCGGCGTCGGGCTTCTGGGCGACGGCGCGTCGACACAATGCGACCGTGGGCTATCTGCTTGGCGCCATGGCATCGATGCTTTTGGCGCAGCCGGGGAGCGCGGATGATTCAGCGCATCAGCTTCGCGTCGCGCTCGGCGGCGGTGTGCCGCCGCAGATCCACCGGCCGTTCCTCGAGCGGTTTGGCGTGCCGCTGGTCGATGGCTACGGGTCGACCGAGACCAATTTCGTGTTCGCCGGACCGATCCCGTCGGATCGTCCGGGGACGATGGGATATCTGGCTGACGGCGTCGAGGCGAGGATCGTCGATGCGGATGATGCAGCGCTTCCTGACGGGCAGGCGGGTGAGCTGGTGCTGCGAGCCCTCGAGCCCTTTGCGTTCGCGACCGGTTATTTCGGCATGCCGGAGAAGACGGTCGAGGCGTGGCGGAACCTGTGGTTCCACTCGGGTGACCGCGTCGTCCGGGATGCGGACGGGCATTATCGCTTCATCGACCGCATGAAGGATTCGATCCGCAGGCGCGGCGAGAACGTGTCCTCATGGGAGGTCGAGCAGACCATCCAGTCTCATTCGGCGGTCGCCGCCTGCGCGGTCTATCCGCTGCCGTCGGAATTGGGAGAGGATGAGGTCGCGGCCGCAATCCTGCTGGAGCCCGGCCAATCGCTGCAGCCCGTCGACATCATCCGCCATTGCGAAGGGCAGATCGCCTATTTCGCCATTCCCCGCTATGTGCGGATCGTGAGCCAGATGCCGCTGACGGAGAATGGCAAGATCAAGAAGGGCGTGCTGCGTGACGCCGGCGTGACGACGGATACGTGGGACCGCGAAGCGGCCGGCGTCCGGGTGCGACGCTAGCCGCCGGGGCGGCTCACGGCTTTTGCAGCGCGTCCCTGACGGCGCCCTTGAGGTCGTCGAGCTCGCCGGTCAACCCGTCGAGCCTGTCGGCCGGGAAATCCGCCAGCAATTCGGCGAGCCACGTGCCATGGCTCTTCGCCATGCGCCTGAAGGCTTTTCGGCCTTCGACGGTCATGCAGACGATCTGCACGCGCCGATCGAGGCTCGAAGGGGTCCGGGTGATGTAGCCGTCCTCGACCAGGCGGTCCACGATCGGCGTGAGGTTCCCGGCGGAGACCATCAAGCGCTTCGGCAGCTCTCCCAGCACCAATCCGCTCGGCTCGCGGTCGAGCTGGGCCAGAACGTCGAAGCGAGGCATCGTGAAATCGAATTCTTCGCGAAACCGGCGCCGCAACTCGCCCTCGATCAGCGTCGTGCAGGCCAGCAGCCGGAGCCAAAGCCGCGTCTGAGCCCTGTACTCGGCCTCCTGATCGGCCCCATTCTTGGTCGAAACAGGCGCCGACTCCTTCGCGAGTGCCAAATCAAATCTCCTGGGGCCTCTGGGCCTGTTGAAAGCTGACGGCTTTCGTGAATGTCCTGCAAGATAGTTCGTGCCAAAAGTAAATTCAAGGCTTGGCCGGAGCCATATCGAATCGGCCGTGCGGTGCGCCGGATTTGCAGTCTAACATCAGACGAGGACCGCCGAGATCCGGCGCCTCCGCGGCCAGGCGAGAAGCGCCTTKACAATTCGCGCCCGAACGAAATATTTTAGGCTTAAAATAATTTGATGGCCAGCTCGGCTCATGGCGCGGTGCGCGAAAGCGAGGGATCATGCGCATAGTCTGTATCGGCGGCGGCCCGGCCGGGCTCTATCTGGGGCTCCTGATGAAGCGCCGGCACCCGGAGCATGTCGTCTCCGTCGTCGAGCGCAACAAGCCCTACGATACGTTCGGCTGGGGCGTGGTGTTCTCGGACGCCATGATGCAGGCCATGCGGATTGCAGATCCCGAGAGCGCCGCGGAGATCGAGGACGCCTTCAACCACTGGGACGACATCGAGCTCGTCTTCAAGGGGACGCGCCAGCGCACGACCGGTCATGGCTTCATCGGCATCGGGCGCAAGCATCTGCTCAACATCCTGCAACGGCGCTGCGAGGCCCTCGACGTCGAGCTCGTCTTCGAACGTGACGTCGAGTCCGATCTCGAATTTCCCGAGGCCGACCTGATCGTCGCCTGCGACGGCGTCAATTCCCGGATCCGCGCCCGCTACGCCGAGCAATTCCAGCCCGACATGGTGATCCGGCCGAACCGCTACATCTGGCTCGGCACCAAGAAGCCGTTCGATGCCTTCACGTTCGACTTCCAGAAGACCGAGCACGGCTGGTTCCAGGCGCACATCTACAAGTTCGACGCCGAGACCTCGACCTTCATCGTCGAGACCACGGAGGAAGCCTACAACGCCCATGGTCTCGGCGAGCTCGACCAGCAAGAGTCGATCGAGTTCTGCGAGAAGATCTTTGCCGAGACGCTGGATGGAGCAAAACTCCTGACCAACGCCCGCCATCTGCGCGGCTCGGCCTGGCTCAATTTCAGCCGTCTGATCTGCGGCAAATGGAGCGTTTTCAATGGCCGCTCCCATGTCGTGCTGATGGGCGATGC
>NZ_JBFULT010000122.1:0-14779 GCF_054049755.1 Bradyrhizobium sp. P5_C11_2 | reverse complement strand
GCATCAAACATGCTGAGCCCATGCGGCATGTTGCTCAACGCTGCGTCGAACCGAGCACTCGCAGCCGCAAGCGCGTTCGTTTGCCGCCGCAGCAGGAATGTGCCGATCAGAATAATGCTGACGATCGCGGCAGCCAGCGGACCGAAGGTGTAGAGATGCCGGTACAGCGGCTGCAACACGTGACTACGCGTGTAAGTCACAATGAGAACCAGCGGCAGGCCGGACACGGCCTTGTACCCTGCAATGCGCGCGACGCCATCGATGGGGCTCGTGAGCTCGTATGAGCCCACCTCGGAGACCGGCAGATACTGGGTAAACAGCGGGCCGCCGGCGACCGACTTGCCCAGGACATCCTTCTGTTCCGGTACGCGCGCGAGGACCCGTCCGGTGCGATGGAGCAGGACCACCGAGCCGTCCGGGCCCAAATCGATCTTGCGATAGATCTTGAGGAGAAAGGATTGATCCAGCGGCGCAGTAACGACGCCCGCAAAGCTCCCATCCGGGTTGTTCAACCGGCGTGACGCCGCACTGAACCATTTGTCGCCGCCTGCCGAGCGATAGGGTGGCGCAACGAACAATCCGGTGCCGGCGCCATCGCGTTGCGCGATGAAGTGGGACATGTCGGAGATGTTGTTGCGCGGCAGCGCGTGATCGTAGGAATGCGCAACGACCGCGCCGGAGGCATCGGTCCAGCCGACCGCGACGAGAATCGACGAGCTCCTGACCAGTTGACGCAACGCGAGATTGGCCGCACCGGGATCGGCGTATTTTCCGGACAAAGCGTCCTTGCGGATCGCCTGCGCCTCCAGCAGCACACGATCGATATCTTCGAACGTCACCGCGGCATGCTCGGCGAGAATGGCCGAGAGATTGAGCGCGTCGGTTTTCGCCGATGCGACCGCTTCTCGATAGCGGATGCCCAGATCAACGAGAAACAGAGCGACGACAACGAGCGAAAACAGCATGCCAAGGATCGTGACGGACGATCCCGGCGATCCGGCCAGCCTTCGCCATGCGTTCAGCATTGTCCATCTGCGGTACGAGCAATGGCTCACCCTCGCCCGGCCGCGCTAAGATTTGGTTGATTGACCCATCGCAATTCGATCCCGTAGTCGTACGGAAATCAGGTCAGTAAAGGTGTCCTAATACTTGGGGAGCGCTGAAAAACACCCCATGCTGCGGCAAAACCGAAGCCGGTTTCGGCTGGAGCTTCGCGGCGCGGGGGAGCGGCGCGCGCGATCAGCGAGATCACACCGGCGCGAGGCGGACATCGCCGCCCCGCGTCATTCCGGGGCTGGCGTCCACGCAAGCCCGGGAAACTCATGAACATGGATCGAAGTCCGGGGGCGCGACGTCGTCACGCCCCCGGAACGATGGGGTTGCCGTCAGTTCTTGCTCTTGTCGACCAGCGCGCCCTTCTTGATCCAGGGCATCATGTCGCGGAGTTTCGCGCCGACTTCCTCGATCGGGTGCGCGGCGAGCTTGGCGCGGGTCGCCTTGAACGAGGTCTGGTTGACCTTGTTCTCGAGCATCCAGTCGCGGGCGAACTTGCCGGACTGGATGTCGTTGAGCACGCGCTTCATCTCCTTCTTGGTCTCATCGGTGACGATGCGCGGACCGGTGACGTACTCGCCGTACTCGGCGGTGTTGGAGATCGAGTAGTTCATGTTGGCGATGCCGCCTTCATAGATCAGGTCGACGATCAGCTTCACCTCGTGGAGGCACTCGAAATAGGCCATCTCCGGGGCGTAGCCGGCCTCGACCAGGGTCTCGTAGCCGCCCTTGATCAGCTCGACCAGGCCGCCGCAGAGCACCACCTGCTCGCCGAACAGGTCGGTCTCGCACTCTTCCTTGAAGGTGGTCTCGATGATGCCGGCGCGGCCGCCGCCGACGGCGGAGGCGTAAGACAGGCCGAGGTCATGGGCGTTGCCCGAGACGTCCTTGGCGATCGCGATCAGGCAGGGCACGCCGCCGCCGCGCTGATACTCCGAGCGCACGGTGTGGCCGGGGCCCTTCGGCGCGATCATCAGCACGTCGAGGTCGGCGCGCGGGTCGAGCAGGTTGAAGTGGACGTTGAGGCCGTGCGCGAAGACGAGCGCCGCGCCCTTCTTCATGTTGTCGTGCAGGTGCTCGCGGTAGATGTCGCCCTGGAGCTCGTCCGGGGTCAGCATCATGACGAGGTCGGCCCATTTGGCGGCTTCCGCGACTTCCATCACCTTGAAGCCGGCGGCTTCCGCCTTCTTGGCCGAGGCCGAGCCCTTGCGCAGTGCAATGGCGACTTCCTTGACGCCGGAATCCTTCAGGTTCAGCGCGTGGGCGTGACCCTGGCTGCCATAGCCGACGATGACGACCTTCTTGCCCTTGATCAGGTTCAGGTCGGCGTCGCGATCGTAATAAACACGCATGGTCGTTTCCTCATTCAGGGGCCGGAATCGGCCGTTGGTCAGGTCTCGGAGGGTGAAATTTGCGGATTTCGGGGGCTGTCTAGAGCATTTTCGCTCCAGGGGGAAACCCGTTTCTGCATGGAAAAATGCCGCATCATGCATCCATGAAGACGGGGTAGAGGGAGGCGAGCAGCAGGATCGCCATCAGGATGTTGAAGGCGCGGACCAGCCGCTCGGAGGTCAGGACCGGCCGCAGCGCGGTGCCGAACAGCGCCCAGACCACCGTCGAGACCGTGCCCACCAGCAGGCTGATCAGGGTCTGGATCGCGATGTTGAGCGGGAATTGGGCGATGGCCGCATAGGCCGTGATGGTGCCGATCACGATCACCCAGCCCTTAGCATTGATCCACTGGAACATGGCCGCGCCCCAGAAGGTCATCGGCCCACGGCCGCTGTCGCCACCCGGCGTGGCCGGGCCGGACATGGCGATCACGGCGGCGAGGTAAATCAGGTAGGCCGCGCCGGCATATTTCAAAATGGTCTGGAGGATCGGATAGGCCAGGAACACGGTGCCGAGCCCGAGGCCCACCGCGGCGACCATGAAGGCAAAGCCGATGACGATGCCGGCGATGTGGGGGATGGTGCGCCGGAAGCCGTAGGTCAGGCCCGAGGCGAGCAGCATGATGTTGTTGGGCCCGGGGGTGAAGTACATCACCACCATGAAGATGAGGAAGGCATAGAAGAGCGAATAGGCCATGTTCACCTCACGCCGTCTTCGGCAGCGGCTGCGGGCGCCTTGCCAGCACCATCACCGCGATGCCGCCGATCACGGTCAGCATGCCGGCGAGCCTTAAGGGCCCGAACCTTTCGCCGAACACGATGCTGGACGCCGCCGAGCCCACGAACGGCACCAGCAGCGCGAACGGCACCACCTGCGCGGCGGGATAGTCGCGCAAGAGCCGGCCCCACAGCCAATAGGCGATGCTGGTCGAGATGCCGCCAAGCGCCAGCATGCAGAGCGCGGCATTCAGCGACATCTGCGTCAGCGACGTCCAGGTCGGCGCGGGGCCGTTGGCGATCAGTGCCAGCGCGAACAGCGGCAGGGCCGACGTGAGGCACAGCCAGGCGAACAGATCGAACATCGGCACGCCGCGGGCGCCGCGCAGCAGCAGATTGCCGACGGCAAAACTGACCGGCGCAACCATCAGCACCGCGAAGGCACCCACACTGAAATCGTAGCCGACGGTGCCGCAGATCATCAGAAGGCCGACTGCCGCAATGACGATGCCAAGCGTCTGCACCGATGTCGGCCGCTCGCCGAACGCGATCACGGCAAAGCCGATGGTGAACAGCGCCTGGCTCTGCACCACGACGGAGGTCAAGCCCACCGGCACGCCGTGCGCGATGCCATAGGCCTGACTCAGGAACTGGCYGAGAAACAGCGTGAAGCTGATCGCGATCAGCAGCGACCAGGCGATCTTCGGCTTGCGAATGAACAGGCACGGCACCGCGGCGATGGTGAAGCGCRGCGCGGTCATCAGTTCCGGCGAGAGCTCGTCGAGCGCGATCCGGCTCGCCACGAAGGCGAGGCCCCAGGTGATCGCCACCATGAGGGCGATGAAGATGTCGGCCGGCTTCATTGTTGTTGTTCTTGGCTCTGTCTGGTCGTTCAGCTCTGGTGTCGTCTAGCCTTGCTCGCCGGCCATTACGTCGAAGGATTGGGTTTGCACACGAGATAGGTGCCGTGCATCGGGGCGTGGTAGTCGGCCGAAACGAGGGTGAAGCCGACGTCGGTCAGCATCCGCTCCATCACCCAGCCGAAGGTGGAATATTCGTCGCGCATATGCGTGACGACGCTCTCGCGCGAGAAATCGTGATTGTTGATCTGGTAGTCGGCCCATTGCTCGACGTCGCGCTCGGAGGCGTCGGGCATCGAGACGTAGACGATGTCACGAAGGTAGAAGCTCGCACCGGGCTTCAGCGCGCGGTAGATCCGCGACATCGCCACCGCCTTCCAGAAATCCGGCAAATGGTGCAGCGTGAACTCGCTGACGATCAGATCATAGGACTCCGGCTGGTAGGAGAAGCTGAGCAGGCCGGCCGACTGGGTCGCGACCTTCGCCTTGCGGTCCCGCGCGTAGATCTCGGCCAGATCCAGCATCGCCGGCGAGATGTCGATGGCGTCGACCTGGGCGCCCATCAGCGCCGCCTCGGTCGCCAGCACGCCATTGCCGCAGCCGATATCGGCGATCCGCCAGCCGCGCTGAACCCCGAGCATCTTCAACGCGGCGCGCGCGCGCAGATCGGCGTCGTCGTGGGTGTCATAGATCGACGCCACCGCAGGCCCGATGCCCATCCGGTTCCGCTCGTTGTAGTACCAGTCGCGCGCCAGCATGGCTCACATCCCTTCAGGCCCGCGGCCGATCGCGGCAACGCCGGTGCGCGACACCTCGACAAGGCCGAGCGGGCGCATCAGGTCGATAAACTGGTTGATCTTGTCCGTATTGCCCGTGATCTCGAACACAAAGCTCTCGGTGGTGGCGTCGATCACCCGGGCGCGGAACGCGTCCGCCAGCCGCAGCGCCTCGACACGGTGCTCGCCCTGTCCGCGCACCTTCACCATCGCAAGCTCACGCTCGATCGAGCGCTTGGTCAGCGTCATGTCGACGACCCGATAGACCGGGATCATGCGGTCGAGCTGGTGCTTGATCTGCTCGATCACCATCGGCGTGCCCGTGGTGACGATGGTGATGCGCGACAGATGCTTCTGGCTCTCGGTCTCCGAGACCGTGAGGCTCTCGATGTTGTAGCCGCGGCCAGAGAACAGGCCGATGACACGCGCGAGCACGCCCGGCTCGTTCTGCACGAGCACCGAGAGCGTGTGCGTCTCGTTGGGATCGTGACGGTCCTCGATGAAATAGGCGGATGCGGGCTGGTTCATTGTCGTCCCCTCTTGTCTCCCTCACGCCATCGCTGGCGCATCCGTTCCGACCCAACGGTGGAACAGATCGAAATCGATATTGCCGCCGGAGAGCACGAGACCGACGTGCTTGCCAGACAGTTTTGTCTTTTCCTGAAGCGCCGCGGCAAGCGCGGCAGCGCCGGCGCCTTCGGCGAGATTGTGCGTGTCGGTCCAGTAGGCGCGGATCGCGGCGGCGACCTCATCGTCGGAAACCTGCACGATGCGCGAGGCGCCCTTGCGGATCAGCGCGAACGCATCCGCATCGGGAATGCGCGTCGCCATGCCGTCAGCGTGCGTGTTGCTCGTCTCGGTCGTCACGACGTGGCCTGCCGCGAACGACAGCGCATAGGACGGCGCTTCGGTCGACTGCACGCCAACGATCTCGGTCTTCAGGCCCAAGAGATCACGCGCCATGATGCAGCCGCAGATGCCGGAGCCCTGCCCGATCGGCACATAGAGGATGTCGAGATCTGGCGCGGACCGGAACAGCTCGAGCGCGTAGGTCGCAACACCCAGCACGAGGTCGGGATGAAACGACGGCACCATGTGGAGCCCGGCGAACTGCGCGCGGCGCTCGGCCTCCTCGCGCGCGGCCTGAAAGTCCTCGCCATGCTCGACGAGCTCGGCGCCAAAGGCCTTCATCGCCCGGTTCTTCTCGACCGAGTTGCCGCGCGGCACGTAAATCACGGCGGGCACGCCGTGGCGGCTCGCCGCGAACGCGAGGCTCTGGCCGTGATTGCCGCGCGTCGCCGAGATGATGCCCGGCGTATTCGGCCGCTCGCGCTTGAGCCGATCGAGATAAACGAGGCCGCCGCGCACCTTGAAGGCCCCGATCGGCGTGTGATTCTCGTGCTTGACGACGACCTCGGTGCCGAGACGCTGGGCGAGCAGCGGCCAGGCGTGCGCCGGCGTCGCCGGCACCGCCTGCCCCACAATGTCGTGTGCGCGCTCGAGCTCCTTCAGGTCGAACATGACGTCACACCAGCGCCTTGCCGCCCGCAAACGCCTTGGCCGTGGCCTCGTCGTTCGCCTGCTCGGGCAACAGCAYTTCGTTGTGCGCCTTGCCGGACGGGATCATCGGGAAGCAGTTTTCGAGCGCCGCGACACGGCAGTCGAACAGCACCGGGCGCTTGACCGAGATCATCTCCTGGATGGCGCCGTCGAGATCGCCAGGCTTGTGCACCTGGATGCCGACGCCGCCATAGGCCTCCGCGAGCTTGACGAAATCCGGCAGCGCCTCCGAATAGGAATGCGACAGCCGGTTGCCGTGGAGCAGCTGCTGCCACTGCCGCACCATGCCCATGTACTGGTTGTTCAGGATGAAGATCTTGATCGGCAGCTCGTACTGCACCGCCGTCGACATCTCCTGCATCGTCATCTGCACCGAGGCATCGCCCGCGATGTCGATGACGAGGCTGTCGGGATGGGCGACCTGCACGCCGACCGCGGCGGGCAGGCCGTAGCCCATGGTGCCGAGACCGCCCGACGTCATCCAGCGGTGCGGCTCCTCGAAGCCGAAGAACTGCGCCGCCCACATCTGGTGCTGGCCGACCTCGGTGGTGATGTAGGTGTCCCTGCCGCGCGTCGCCTCGAACAGGCTCTGGATCGCGTGCTGGGGCAGGATGACGTCGTTGCTCTTCTTGTAATAGAGCGAGTTGCGGGCGCGCCACTGCGCGATCTGCTGCCACCACGCCTTGATGTCGGGCTTCTTCGCCTCCGCCTTGAACACCTGGAGGATGTCGCCGAGGATGTTGCCGCAGTCGCCGATGATCGGCACGTCGACCCGGATGTTCTTGTTGATCGAGGACGGGTCGATGTCGATGTGGATCTTCTTCGAGCCCGGCGAGAACGCGTCGACGCGTCCGGTGATGCGGTCGTCGAAACGCGCGCCGACGCACAGCATGACGTCGCAATCATGCATGGTCATGTTGGCTTCGTAGGTGCCGTGCATGCCGAGCATGCCGAGCCAGTTCTTGCCCGACGCAGGATAGGCGCCGAGGCCCATCAGCGTGGAGGTGATCGGGAATCCGGTGACCTCGACCAGCTCGCGCAGCAGCTTGGTCGCTTCAGGGCCGGAATTGATCACGCCGCCGCTGTAGATCACGGGACGTTTTGCATTGGCGAGCAGCGACACCGCTTTGCGGATCTGCGTCGCATCGCCCTTCACGCGCGGCGCGTAGGAACGGTGCACGTCGGACTTGCGCGGCGGATGATAGGTGCCGGTCGCGAACTGCACGTCCTTCGGAACGTCGACCAGCACCGGGCCCGGACGGCCCGTGGTCGCAACGTAGAACGCCTCGTGCAGCACTTTCGCGAGATCGTTGACGTCGCGCACCAGCCAGTTGTGCTTGGTGCAGGGACGGGTGATGCCGACGGTGTCGCACTCCTGGAACGCGTCGTTGCCGATCAGGTGCGTCGGCACCTGGCCGGAGATGCAGACCAGCGGGATCGAGTCCATCAGCGCGTCGGTCAGCGGCGTCACCATGTTGGTGGCGCCGGGGCCGGAGGTCACCAGCGCAACGCCCGGCTTGCCGGTCGATCGCGCATAGCCCTCGGCGGCGTGGCCCGCGCCCTGCTCGTGCCGGACCAGGATGTGCTGGACCTCGCTCTGCTGGAAGATCTCGTCGTAGATCGGAAGCACAGCGCCGCCGGGATAGCCGAAAATGTCGGTCACGCCGTGATCGATGAGCGCACGAACGATCATCGCGGCGCCGGTCATCTGGTTCGGATCGTGGCTCTTGTCGCTCATTGGCTTGCTCCGGATGCGCTGTTGTCAGCGGCTTCGTTCGTGTCTGGTTCGGGAAATAAAAAAGGCCCCGAAGAGGGCCCATGCACACCGCCTGTCATGTGGATGGCAGCTAGCCATCCCCGGCGGTGTGCCTGGGTACGACGGCGATAAGGAGTTTGGTAATAATATTACGCATGGCAGGTGCCCGGCTTCCCAAAGGTTGCGCGAAACATAGCGACCAAAGCCCCGATGTCAAGGCAAAGCGGTCGTTCCCGCGCGATTTCGGAAGTGTAGCGGGGTTCCGGCGGTTCGGCGAGAGGTAAATACGGGAACCCGAGCACAAAACCGCGTCAGCACCCCGCTCGTCATTCTGGGGCGATGCGAAGCATCGAGCCCGGAATCCCTAGCCACAGGCCGTCCTGGGGCCTKAAGTGGTAGCCAACAGCCATCGCCACATGAGCGCCTGGGATTATGGATTCCGGGCTCGCGCTATGCGCGCCCCGGAATGACGATGGAGCGAGGCTCTCACCCCTCATCCCGCTCTGCGTTCACGATGGCCGCAAGCCACCCCCTCGCCTCCTCCGGCTTCACCCATTCGAACGCAGGCAATTGGTGCCGGAACCACGTGAACTGCCGCTTGGCGTAGTGGCGGGTGTCGGCGCGGCCGATGCCGGCGGCCTCCTCCAGACCGAGTTCGCCGCGCAGATGCCGGATCAGCGCCGGCACGCCATGAGCCTTCATGGCCGGCAACAGCGGATCGAGCTGCCGGGCGGCCAGCCGCTCGACTTCCTTCAGGGCGCCGGCGCCCAGCATGGCGTCGAAGCGGGCATCGATGCGGGCGTAGAGCTCGTCGCGTTCGGGGGCGAGAAACACCGCGCGAAAACTGTCCCTGGGCAACAGCGGCGGCTGGCCCTCGTGGTGCCAGTCGAGCAGCGAACGCCCGGTCGCCTCGATCACCTCGAGCGCGCGCGCGATACGGGTGCGGTCGCGCAGGTTCAATCGTTCCGCCGCGCGCGGATCGCGGCTTGCGAGTTCCGCGTGCAGCGCCTCGACGCCGTTCCGCTCCAGCCGCGTACGCACGTCTTCGCGCACCTCGGCAGGAATCGGCGGCACCACCGACAGCCCCGCCGTCAGCGCCTTGAAATAGAGCCCGGTGCCGCCAATGAAGATCGGCAGGCGGCCCAGCGCTTGCGCCTCGTCAAGCGCCTTCGCCGCGTCGGCGACCCAGGCGCCGGCCGAGAAATTCACGGCTGCATCGACATGGCCGTAGAGGCGGTGCGGCACCCGCGCCTCATCGCCATGTGTCGGGCGCGCCGTGATGATGCGCAGGTCGCGGTAGACCTGCATGGAATCGGCATTGATGACGACGCCACCGGTGGCCAGCGCAAGCTCGAGCGCCAGCGCCGACTTGCCGCTGGCGGTCGGGCCTGCGATAAGCACGGCCTTGCCGACATGCCTTCCGCTGACTTGCCCCTCGCTCACGAAAACCTCAAATGTCCCTCGTCGCCACGCTGATCTGCAATCCCGCCAATCCCGCGCTCGATAGCACCATCGTCGACGGCGCCCGCGCCGTGCTGCCCCAGGCGGCACCGGCGCATTGGCTGTTCGACGGCGTCGCCGTCGACATCCCCTTCGGCGCCGACAGTAACCTCGAAGGCGACCGCCACGCCATCGAACAGCGGTTGCGCGAGCTGCGCGGCGACCTGCCCATCGACATCGTGGTGCAGCCTGTCGGCTTCCGGCGCAAGAAGCTTTTTCTCGCCGACATGGATTCCACCATGATCGGCCAGGAATGCATCGATGAGCTCGCTGATTTTGTCGGGCTGAAGGCGCACGTCGCCGGCATCACCGAACGCGCGATGCGCGGCGAGATCGAGTTCGAGCCGGCGCTGCGCGAGCGCGTCGCGCTCCTGAAGGACCTCCCGGTCGGCGTGGTCGACAAGGTGCTGGCCGAACGCATCACGCTGACGCCGGGCGGCCGCGAACTGGTCGCGACCATGCGCGCGCACGGCGCCTATGCCTGCCTCGTCTCCGGCGGCTTCACGCTGTTCACGAGCGCGGTCGCCGCAAAGATCGGCTTCCAGGAAAACCGCGCCAACGAGCTCGTCGTGCACGACGGAAAATTCACCGGCGAAGTCAAGGAGCCGATTCTGGGCCGCGCGGCCAAGCTCGCGACGCTGGTGGATTTGATGGAGTCGTTCGATCTCGACGACATCGACTCGCTGGTGGTCGGCGACGGCGCCAACGATCTCGCGATGATCCAGGCGGCCGGGCTCGGCGTGGCCTATCACGCCAAGCCGGCGGTGGCGGCCGCGGCAGCGGCGCGGATCGATCATGGCGATCTCACCGCGCTGCTGTATGCGCAGGGGTATCGGCGCAACGAGTTTGTGGAGGCCTGACGCACTCGTCGTTCCGGGATGGTGCGAAGCACCAGACCTCAGGTGCGCAATTGCGCACCGGGGAACCTCGAGATTCCGGGTTCGATGCTTTGCATCGCCCCGGAACGACAGATGAAGTTACTGCACGCTCAGCGCCACGAACCGCAGCTCGCCGTCACCGTTCGAGACCAGCAGCAGCACCGACTTCTTGCCGTCCTTCTTGAGCTGGTCGACCCGCTTCTGGATGTCGGCGCCGCTCGACACGGCCTCCTGCGCCACCTCGACGATGACGTCGCCGGCGGAGAGCCGCTTCTCGGCGGCGTCCGAATTGGCGTCGACATTGGTGACGACCACGCCCTTGACGCTGTCCTTGATCTTGTAGCGCGTGCGCAAATCCTTGCTCAGCGCCGCGAGATCGAGGCCGAGCGCCTTCTGCGTCACGGTCTTTTCAGGCGCGGGCTCGTCGGTCTTTACCGCCGCCTGCACCTTGTCGGGATCCTGGAGGCGGCCGAGCGTGACCTTCTTGGTCTCCTCCTGGCCCTTGCGGATCACGATGACGTCGACCTCCTTGCCGACCGCCGTGTCGGCGACGACGCGGGAGAGATCCTTCGGATCCTTGACGTCCTTGCCGTCGAACTTGACGACGACGTCGCCGGGCTCGATGCCGGCGGGCTTGGCCGGGCCCTTGTCGTCGACGCCGGCAACCAGCGCGCCGCGCGGCGGCTTGATGTTGAGGCTCTCGGCGATCTCGTCGGTGACGCTCTGGATCCGCACCCCGAGCCAGCCGCGGCGCAGCTCGCCGAACTGGCGAAGCTGGTCGACGACGCCAGCGACCGTCTTCGACGGCACGGCGAAGCCGATGCCGATCGAGCCGCCGGAGGGCGAGATGATCAGCGTGTTGACGCCGATGACGTCGCCATCGAGATTGAACAGCGGACCGCCGGAATTGCCGCGGTTGATGGCGGCGTCGGTCTGGATGTAGCTGTCATAGGGACCCGAGGAGATGTCGCGGTTCTTGGCCGAGACGATTCCGGCCGTCACCGTGCCGCCGAGACTGAAGGGGTTGCCGATCGCGACCACCCAGTCGCCGAGGCGCAGCTTGTCGGAATCGCCGAACTTCACCGCAACCAGCGGCTTCGTCGGCTTGAACTTCAACACGGCTAGGTCGGTCTTCTTGTCGACGCCGACCAGTTCGGCCTTGATCTTGGTGCCGTCGTTGAGGATGACGTTGATCTCGTCGGCGTCCGCAATGACGTGGTTGTTGGTGACGACGACGCCTGATGTGTCGATGATGAAGCCGGAGCCGAGCGAGTTGGTCTTGCGGGGCGGACCGTTGTCGCCGCCCTTGCCGCCGCCGGGGCCGCCGGGACCCCTGCGGTTCTTGAAGAAGTCGTCGAAGAACTCCTCGAAGGGCGAGCCGGGCGGCAGTTGCGGCATGGTGTTGCTGCCGCCGCCCTTGGCTTCGACGGTCTGCGAGGTCGAGATGTTGAYGACCGCGTCGATTACCTTCTCGGCGACGTCGGCGATGCCATCCGGTCCGCGCGCATAGGCCGGCGAGCCGAACGCGCTGAAAGCGCCGATCGCGAGCGCAGCCAGCCCAAGTCGCACACAATGGCGAAAGCAGGTCRGGGCAATGGTGGCAGCGTTCATTGTGATCTCCAGAGAGAATAGGGATTCGGCATCAGACTGCGCTCGAACGGGTGGACGGCGCAAGCACGGAGGTTAACGGGCCTCAAGACGCGGATAATACGGCGAAAAACGGCCCCTCGCCTTCACTTTGGCGTTGGCACGGCCGCTAAATGGGCCGTCGCATAACCCAGATCAGGATCAGGCCGGCGACGGCCGAGGCGATCCCCACCGCCCGCAGCACATGGTCGGGCGTGGCAAGCGCGCTCTTCATGGCCTTGCGCATCCAGGCCGGACTTGCCGCGAACATCAAGCCTTCGAGCACGAACAGGATGCCTAAGCCGATGAGGAAGTCGGCGAACGCAATGGACCTCATCGGATTGGAACCTCCCGTTATGCTGTTCTTGTCTGGACGAAGGGCGGCAAGAATGCCGCCCTTGGCCTAGCTCACGGCTTCGCCGGTGTCGTGGTCGCCGTCTTGCCGCTCGGGTTACTGAAATACCGGAAGAAATCCGAGTCCGGACGCAGCAGGAAGCGGGTGTCGTTCGAGCGCAGCCCGTTCTCATACGCCGCCATCGACCGGTAGAAGGCGAAGAAGTCAGCATCCTTGCCGTAGGCTTCGGCGAACAGGCGGTTGCGCTCGGCGTCGCCGACGCCGCGGGTCTGCTCGGCAGTCGAGTTCGCTTCGGCGATGATCACCGTCGCCTCGCGATCGGCCTTGGAGCGGATCTCCTGTGCCTTCTGGCCGCCCTGCGCGCGGAACTCGGCCGCTTCACGCTGACGTTCAGTCTGCATGCGCTGGTAGACCGCCTGGCTGTTCTGCTCCGGCAGATCGGCGCGGCGGATGCGGACGTCGACGACCTCGATGCCATAGCCGTCGGCCTCGCGGTCGAGTTGCTCGCGGATGCGCCCCATCAGCCTCTCGCGCTCGTCACGCACCACGGTGATGAAGTTGACCTCGCCGAGCACGCGGCGCAGCGCCGCGTTCAACAGCGATGTGAGCTGGAGATTGGCGGCCTGAATCGAGCCCACGCTCTGATAGAAGCGCAAGGCGTTCTTGATGCGGTAGCGCGCAAACGCGTCGACCACGAGCCGCTTCTGGTCGGACGCGATCACTTCCTGCGACGGATTTTCGAGGTCGAGAATCCGCTTGTCGATGTTGATGACGGAGTTCCACGGCGCCTTGAAATGCAGTCCGGGATCGGTGACGACGTCCACCGGTTCACCGAACCGCAGCACGATGGTCTGCTCGGTCTGCTGCACCGTGAACAGCGACATGTAGGCGACGATCAGGACCAGGAGCAGTCCAAGGAGCGCGACGATACCTGTAACCGGGGACCTCATCGGCTGCCTCCGCTCGACTGCTGGCCGGTTGCGGCGGGCCGCTTCGGTGTCAATTCGTTGAGCGGGAGATAGGGCACGACGCCCTGCCCCGAGGAGCTTCCGTCGTAGATCAGCTTTTCCGAGCCGCCGAGCACGCGCTCCATCGTCTCCAGATAGATACGTTCACGCGTCACGTCGGGCGCCTTCTTGTATTCCTCGTACACCTTCAGGAAGCGGGAGCTCTGGCCCTTGGCCTCGGCGACCGCCTGTTCCTTGTAGCCTTCGGCAGCCTGGAGGATCTGCGCTGCGCGGCCCCGCGCTTCCGGTACGACCTTGTTGGCGTAGGTCTGCGCTTCGTTCTGCAACTGCTCGAGGTTGGCGCGCGCCGCCTGCACGTCGCGGAACGCATCGATCACCTGCGCCGGCGGGTCGACCTTCTGCATCTGCACCTGGGCGATCTGGACGCCGGCGCCGTAGCTGTCGAGCGTCTTCTGCATCAGGTCCTGCACGGTGGTTTCGGTCTGCGTCCGCGCCCCGGTCAGGATCGGCTGGATGTTGGAGCGGCCGATCACCTCGCGCATCGCGCTTTCGGCGACCGCCTTCACGGTGCCTTCGGGGTTCTGGATGTTGAACAGGAAGTTGCCGACGCCGTTGGGCTTGATGCGCCATAGCACGGTGAAGTCGACGTCGACGATGTTCTCGTCGCCGGTCAGCATCAGGCTTTCCTCCGGCACGTCACGGATGGTGCGGCCGCGCCGGGCCGGATCATCGATCAACGTCATGCCGATGGAGATCGTGGAGACGCGCAACGCCTTCGGCAGCAGCACCGTCTCGATCGGATAGGGCAGATGATAGTTCAGGCCCGGATCGACGGTGCGGACGTGCTTGCCGAAGCGCAGCACGACGCCTTGTTCTTCGGACTGCACGCGGAAGAAGCCCGACAGCAGCCAGAGCGCGACGATGATGAGCAGGATCAGCGTGATGCCGACACCGGAGAAATAGCCGCCAGGGATGATCTGCTGGAGGCGGTCCTGACCGCGTCGCAGAAGATCTTCCAGATCCGGCGGCCTCGGCCCGACCGGTTGCGGGCCTGAACCCCACGGTCCTTTCGGACCCGAGCCCCATGGGCCACCGCCCTGATTCTTCCACGGCATTCGACGTTCTCCTCGGCAGACCGGGACTAGAACTGATCCGGCCCGCATTGTCCGGCCCGGCTTTATAGGGGACCGGCAGGTCCCTTACAACGCGGCCTTGACCGACCTCCGAGCTATGCTCGGGCGCGAAAAAGTCAATGTAAACATTGGCGAATGCGGTTAATGGCGGGGCCGCCGACGATATGTCACATAGGAGAAGTCGGCGCCGTCGTCAGGACCGGCGG